>NZ_JAHCVJ010000008.1 GCF_018476885.1 Geoanaerobacter pelophilus | reverse complement strand
ACTCCGCTTTCCTGCTGCCCCGCCAAACGAATCGCGTTTATAACAATTCAACCCAATCCTGTCAATAAGTTTTTTTCAGCTTTTTTACTAACGAGCAATCAAGTTAACAGCCAATTGACATTTTCTGCGATAAATTGATTACTTGCAAAGTTTTCTAGTCAACTGATCGGTTACGTTTGCCGGCCCGGCAAGGTCTCGTTCGGCTACAGTGCTACCCGATTTCACGATAATGCCGGCAATATCTTCATAACCTGCTCTTGCGATTTCCTCGAGATACTGCTTTTTACAGTTCAGTTTCGCTACAGCCAGATCATACTGATAGTTATTGCTATTACGCTCACGCCGAATAGATACAGACACAAGACCTTTCCGGGGTTTTACATTCGTTTTATCGTAAAAATAGCTGGCATCACCGGTTTCGCCATATTTGACCCATTTTGAGTTGCGCCCCCGTTCAAGGGTACTTTTAATACTATTCCGATGCGCAACGTAATCGACAGATTTGCATATCGCCATGCTGTCACTCAAAGACTTGTTCAGCTCAGTTTTCTGTAAGTAGGCATTGCGTTGCAACTGACTGAGCTGGCGATACTGCATCATATCGAGCGTTTTCTGAGCAGACTTCCCGTAATATGGTTTTACGTCACTATTAACTCGAAAAATCGTCTTCTCATTACTCATATTAAACTTCAACATCTCAAGTTCTGAATTCAATGATTGCAGAGCATTGTCGCTTATCGCTGCCGCCTTTGCGTAATCTGCTGCAATTGCGTCGCAAAGTATCGTTTTTGCCAGAGCCGGTACCCTGCGAGTCGCTGCCCCGGTGTAGCCGGCGAATCGCGGGAATTCCTGAGATAGTAGATACTTTTGGTAGGCATCCCCTCGCGACTTGAATGTTTCATAAGATTCCTGGTGCTCTAGCGCCAGAGAATATTCATGCACAGCCCGGCCATATTCACCATTAACACCGGCTTTGTCGGCATTGAACTTATGTTGAGCTGCGCCTCCAGTATCCGACCCGTTACTGCCCGTCTCCCTATAGTTCATCAGGTAATCTATGAGCTGTGCGGCAGTTACCCCTTTTGGGGCGGCAACATCCAGTTCATAGCCCTTCTGTGAAGCCAGTGAGCGCGCGATATCAGACTCACTCGCACCTTTACCCAACAGACTGACCAGATCAATTGCTGAGGCTATCTTGATTGGGACTGCTTTTTTGTCTGAGGCACTAGCCGGCCACGACATCCCCAAAACCAAACCAAGCACTACCAGTGTCGCCAGTATCTTCATTATCTGTACCTGCCAAACAAACAACTGGTAGCGAAAACCAATTCTCGCTACCAGTTGTAGAAATCCATAACCAACCTTTAATATAAGCTCTCGGTTATTGGAACTTTGTGTCGAAATTGACGCGACTCCCCATCAATAGTCTCATTACAGGATCAGCATCCCTGTATTGATAAATTGTAGCGATAGGATCCTGTATCGGCAGGATTGGAGTCCCCCCAGGAGGATCAAGTCTGAAGTAAACCTTGGCAACTTCAGCACCTTTAACAGTAGCAGCCCCTCTGGCACTAGTGTAACTGCGAAGGGGAAGGAATGCACTGTTAACGATTGTGACCGTGAGCTTGCGATTTACCGTATTGTAAGAACCTGTAATGTCACTTGGTGATAACAAAACTGTCCCCGATGGAGAGGCAAACCCAGTACGCATCTCATAAGTATTGGGGGGGAGTCCTATCGGTGCCGGTGAAGAATAGTTTACCAGTACCCCATCAGGGACATTAATCGTTGTCATAGCATTGGCTATTTTGCTATTACTGACCGAAGACATTTGACCAAACAGATATAGGGTCGTTACCGCTTGGGTGGTTGTTCCCCCCCCACCTCCGCCTCCACCGCAACCGGCCAAAGTCAATGCAAAAACAGAACTAAAAATAACCAGCAAAATGTAGTTTTTCATAAAAAAGGACCCTCCGGAATTATAGCCGCCCCCCGCTTGAGCGGGAGGCGGTTTTATTTTAGAAAGTTGCTATTACCCCCAGCAGATGAAGCAGTATTACCGAAACATCTCCCAGATCGATTCTACCGTCAGGCTGCGACGCCCCCCTTGAATAAGGGGCAACATCAGCATGAACCAGGTCAAGCGGACCGGGAGAGATAAACCCTTTGGCAATTTTCAACGCCTTGATGGCACTGGCTAGATGACTGCTGGTACCGGGGATCAAACCATCCTTGGTGCCTAAGAGAATGGTAGCCGTAATCGGCGGATAGGTTGTGCCGCCACCAAGGTTGGTATCGGTAAACCTAATATACACTGTTTTCAGCCCCTCGCCGCTGGTAAGAGTCCAACTCGGAGTAATGGTTAAGTTCGCTCCGGCAGTGGTGTCCGGCGATGCGAACGGCCCTGACCAAGTACTGCCGTCGTTGGAAAGCCCATAGCTGGCAACACCAGAGGGGTCAGAGACATTCAGGGTCAAAGTGACATTAGTAATTGGCGTCCAGGTGGCGCCACCATTGATCTTGGCACTGGCAGTCAGATCGATGGTAGCCATGCTCCAGACGCTGGTCTTGACCGTTTCCACATTGCCGGCACTGTCTATGGCAAAGTACTTGATGGTAGTCGAAGAGCCGGCTGCAGTATTTATCTGGATCGGAGCGGCATAGACCAGTGAAGCCGTCGTCGGGGTAGTGCCGTCAATAGTATAGTAAATAGTCGCCGTCTCACTGGCCGTCAGACTGACAAAAAGCGAAGAACCATTGGTATAGGTGCCAGGATCAGGACTTGGCGTAGTGATCGGAGCCGTTGTATCCAGGGTTATGGCAGCGGTTATAGGCGGGTACTGGACCCCGGTCGGCAACGATTTGTCACGGAAGCGGGCATAGACCGTGCGCGGCCCATCACTGCCGGTGGTAAGGGTCCACTGCTTGGTTGTAGCATAAGGCTCTTCACCACTCCAGTTGGTGCCGTCGTTGGAAAACTCCATGGTGGCAACTCCGACCGGATCAAAAGCATTGACGTTCAGAGTAACGGCCAGCCCCTTGGCAAACGTAGCGCCGTTGTTGATCTGCATGGTAGCTACGAGATCCGGCACGTGGATGTACCAGGTGTCGCTATGAACCGCTTCTGCAGTGCCGTTCACATCCACAGCAAAGTAGTTGATAGTAGTGGTCTTAGTCAGCGTTATCGGCCCGACATACGGCGGCATGGCGGTAGTGGGCAGACTGCCGTCCAGCGTATAGTAGATACCCTGTACCGGAACAGCCGGGTTAGGGGCAGTAGCGGTCAAGGTAACGACAACCGGCTCAGCCGAGTAGACGGCAGGGACCGGGCTGGCAACCGTCGTCGGCGGATTCGGCGGGTTTATAACCGCGTGGGTTATGGTAGTGCTTGCTACCGGATTCTGGCTCGCACTGGTACGGGCCTCGACGGTAATGGTATAGCTGCCGACAGCAGTTGTGTCAGGCAGAGTATACAGGTTACTGCTGCCAAACGGCTGCACCTCCACCCCATTGACCAGGAACCGGTACTGATAGGCGACATTCGTCGGCTGTGGCGTGGCAGTAACGCTAGCCGCGGCGGTGAAATGGACGTTGGTCCCCACAACATGCCCGATAGGTTTGCTGTCGGTTACGGCCACCCCCGTTGCCGGGAGCCAAGCTCCGGTGGTAACAGTGGCACTGGTTGCAGGCGCGGCCGACTTGGCATTGGAAACCAGGTAATCGTTCAATGCATAGATATTATAAGCATACTGCGTTCCCGGATCCACAGCGGTATCGGTGTAAATCGCTGGCCAACCGGACAGAAACGATATTTCAGCCAGGTCGGCGAAAGCGCCGCCGTTCACCGAACGTTGGACGAGGAAACGACTCGGCGTTGTTTCCGGAGAGCCGTCAGACCACTGAAGCACTATCTGGTTGATATTGGGATTGTTATACGCATTTACGTATCCGGTTTTGCCCGGCACCTGCTGGCCAAACAGGAAAGCCCCGCCCGGCGTTGGCACCGAAGGGTTAGTCCCTGCATTTATAAGTGCAGTAAATGAAGGATTCGGTGGCAATGCCGTTGATGCAGTGAAAATAACCGGTCGCATGAAATCATTTTCTTCATGCCCCAGAATATGGCAATGCCAGACATACTCGTAACCATAGTCAACAGACTTGTTAAGTATTACAACGGCCTGACCGGCGTTAGGGGCTCCGGCAACCCCTTGATTGATGGTAAAGCCTCTTGAGACAAAGTTACCGATATCGGTGGCCGGAAGCATGGCGTTCACCGGCTGCGTTGGATCTACCAGCCGGGTACTGGTCGGCAGAGTAATGGTCGCGGGCAGGGTCTGGTTCTTTGGCCGCAGGGCGACGATGATATCCTCCAACGGATTCATCCGAACGGTTTCCTTCCATCCCAGCTCATTTTCGTCAGCAGGCCGGATGGCGCCGTCCCAGCCAACCCGGTTGATTACCTGCACATCGAACATATGGAAGTGCACCGGATGAGTATCAACTCCGTTATGGGTGACTTTCCAGATCTGGGGATGGCCATCAACGATCATCTCGGTGGCCGGTTCTGCATACCCCATGGGGATAGTGGTCTGGTTGAACTGGCTGGTGAAGGGCAACTCAAGCCCCAAGGTGGCGTTCATCCGACCATACGGGTCCCACAGTTCCTGGATGGCCTTGGACTGGAACGGGATGGTAGCCGGAATCGTGCTCTGGGTATAGTCCCTGTTGAGCGGCTTCAGGGTTATGGAGTAATCCTGAATCTTGGCGTACTGTTCCTGAGGCGTCGCCACTCCCCATGCCGTGGTCGGATAGGTCGGCTCCGGCACCAGCGGTGCAGGCTGGCTGGCTTTGAAGGCTAACGGCAACTCGGTATTAAGTTTGGACAGCAGGGTAGGATTGGGTGCAGGAGTCCCTGCTACCCTGAACTGCATTACAGTACGGGTGTTGGGACCGTAACCGCGCAGCGTTGAAGGAGCCCCACCGCTAGCTGTCTGGTCAGGATTCCCAGTGTAGTAGTCCTGGCGAGGATCTCCGGCAGGAACCGGTGCCGGAGCATCATTATAAAGGATAATATTCTTGCCAATATACTTGGGATCCGAGAAGTCGATGACAACGTCGGCCCGCTCAGCAGACCCCAGGAAGAGGTTTTTCTCCTGGACATTCAGAACGACGATGTCGCGACGGTTATAGTTGTAATTGACCGGCTGGTTTGGATGAACTACCGGATTGGCAATGAAACCACTCTCGTTACCAATCTGGATGATATTTGGCCCTCTCGTCGCGGGGTCAGGCACCCCACCAGCCCGGCCGTCAGTGGGCCAGACTGCCTCGGTAGGATACGGTCCAGCCGGGAAGGTCGGCGTCGGGGCTGCCGTCACCATCTTGACCTCAGTGCCGAGCGGATCGTTCTGGTCGGCAATAAACAGGCTCAAGTTGAGCATCCGGTCGTTGGTCGCGTTCAGTATCCGGAACCGGTAAGGTTTCGGTTCTACCGTCATGTATGGGTAGGCAGTACCGTTGACAACCATGGTGTCCATGAATGCTTCAGGAGTAGTGGACGGATCAGGAATCGTCCGCTTTGACGGATCGACCGAAACCGGGGGCCAGAACCAGGGACCATAGTCCCAGCGGCCAAAGGGGTTGGCACCGGCCGGGCTGGTCGGATCCTGGTTCGGTTCATAGACATGCGGGAACCAGAGATCACCGGGTATCCCCCATTTGGTTGTATCCCACTTGGCGTCCTGCACAGCAATATTCTGAGGAACAAAGGTCTTGTCCTGGATTATCAGAGGGACTCCGTAGCGATACTCGCAGACTGCGGCCCCGCCACCAGGGCAGATATTCGGCAGGATGCCCCTGGTAATCAGGTCTTCTTCAACCGCATCGGTAATCAGGTAGCCCGCAGCCTCGCCGGCATAGACATTCAGTCGAGTGATCCCCAGAGAGTGATCATGGTAGAACATCAGCCGGTTGCTCTGCTGATTGGTCCAGAGGAAGGTCATTGATCCGGCACCCGGGTCGGTAGTAGCGGCAGGCGTCCCGGCGGCAACCGAGTTGCCATTGATATCAAACCACATGTCCGGCACATTGCTCACCGCCGCACCTTTGCGCATTGAAGGTGGAACCGATGTCTCGCCGGCTGGAGTTATCCACTGGTGCGGAGTACCGTCGCTGATCCAGGGAGAGTTGCCGCCATGGAGATGGATGGTGGCCCGGTTCTGGGTGTACTGGATGTTGGTCGAGCAGTTTTCGTTGATCGTCTGGGTATTAGAATAGGGGCTCATCATTGTTGTCGAACAGGTAGTTGTCCCCGCGAGGTCGGAGTATGGTCCGGGACCGGCCCCCATCAAGGTGGTGTCAACCGGGATGAAGAGCTTGCCGGCATTGCCGGTGGGGAGCATGTTGGTGAACTTGACGCGTACCGGCTTGTCTTTGCTAGCGATAATAAGTGGCCCGAGGTACTGGGTGGACATGTTGGCAAAGGAGGCGCTCAGATCCCGGTAGCCGCGCAGCTTGGTCTTTTTGGGTAGATCCGAGTGCATTTTCTGGTTGTACTCAACCAGACCGATCTCGTAATAGTCGTTGCCGGTCGGCAGATCAGCCGGAACCCCAGGGCGACCGGTTATTTTAGAAGCCACCGGGATGTAGTTGCCCAGGTTGTTTTCGTTGCAGGTGCCTATTCCCGGGGGGCTGCTCTTGGTGCATCCAGGAAGCCCCACCCCGGGGAGCTTGTCGACGAACTTGCGCAGGGCAGCTCCCGAAGCGCCACCGGCAGGGCTATTCGCGTAATATGTCCCTCCACCCGGCCCAGCCTGGGCATTGGACCCAAACAGTGTGACTATTGCCGTGATTACCAAGACTGCCCATCCGGAAAACAACCTGTTTCGACTCATAGTCCCCCCCAAGCTCTTGTGTCCATCGTAGATTATTTCAATGCCTTTGCATTTTCTTTCAATGACAGCTGTTTTTCCACTGCCTGTTTGCGGCGAATTTCGCTTTGAAAGTTAATCACGGCGCTACGCAGCTGTTTTTCATCCACCAAAAGCCGCTCGCCGGCCAAACCGTCCTTGAGCCCCTGTATCAGCAGATCCAGGTTGACATCAACCCCCTGGTTCTTTAGATTCCTCGCCGTTTCCACACCAATGCCATAATTCAGGAGGTCCAAAGAGGTCTTCAACTCTTTAGGCTCTCCGGCCGCAACAGGGCTTGCGTAAAGAAGCCACGCCGAAGAAAGCGCCCAGCAAACTTGTAGTAAACGATTACTTCGTACTTTCCGGGCTGCTTGCCTGCTGGCCATCGTTCCCCCTATTAAACTGTCCCTCAATTATTTTCATACGAGACTGCCTTGCTTCATCCATCAATGAAGGCGATGGACGTGCTTTGCCTCGACGCATCATTTTGTCGGCATCAGTTTTATTATCCGTTGGCACGCCGTCCCCTTCGCATAAAAGCTCAACATTGTCATCATGCTCAACAACCTTGCACTTTGTTGCGGCATCTGCCATAAGCGGCGTAATCGCCAAGACCATAGTGACCACAAGCATCTGCAACACAGCCCCGTCTCTCCCAAACTCCTCAAGCTTCATGGCCAGGTCACGCGCTTCTAAATTATAGCGCACAACTCAAACATTTCTTAAAAACAAGCAATTAAACAACCTGTCAGATACTAGTTTTCAGGAGTATCACCGCTGAAAACTAGATAGGCAACCAATCAAATACCTATAAACATCAATAAGCAGATTGTGTGCCTGTGAACCTATCACGCCTAACCAACAGAAATTACAGGCCTTCACTGACTACCAACGTAAAAAGCCATGGCTGACAGTCAAATTCTTTTACTGCCGGCCATGGCCTTTCTTTACAGATGTAAACTATTGTTGCATGATTTAGATGAGGCAACTGCTCATTCCACACGACTTCCGACAACACGCAAATTAAACACTAACAGCAAGTAATTTCCTTAAGTGAGAGCTTATGGCCAACGGCCATTGACTATTTCTTGGTTTGCAGACGCTTATTGAGCGTTTGCCTGGTTATGCCCAAGAGATTTGCCGCAATCCCCTGATTGCTTTTGGCCCGTTGCATCGCTTCCGTAATCAGATAATTCTCGACTTCGCTTATTGTCGGGAAATGGCCGAACAGCTCTTCCAAAGGATTACCGCCAGCAGATTTTTGCACTGGCGTATGCTTAGCCACTCGGGCAATCCCAATGGCATTGCTGAAACTTTCCATGGATAACACCCCGGAATTGTGCCGAGCAACCGCATCATGCACCATAGCCTCAAGCTCACGCACATTACCGGGGAAAGGATAGGTTTCGAGCAGAGTGACCAGTTCTGCCGGCGGAGTGGGCGCTTTCTTACCGAATGATTGAGCGGCAGCTTCAAGAAAATGATCCAGCAACGGGGCGACATCTTCCAACCGCTCCCGAAGCGGCGGAATCACCAGGCGATGGGCGCACAAACGGTAGTAGAGATCCTTGCGGAAGCGCTTTTCATCGATCAGTTTCTGCAGGTCGTGATTCGTCGCCAGCAGCACCCGGGCACTGCTGATACAAGGATTATCAGACCCTACCGGATAATATTCTTTCTCCTGCAACAGGCGCAAAAGCTTGATCTGGGATTGGTCGCTCAGATCGCCGATTTCATCGAGAAACAGGGTTCCCGACGCCGCCTTAGCGACAAGGCCATCCCGAGGGCGCTCGGCACCGGTAAAAGCACCTTTCTTGTGACCAAACAAGGTGTCGGCAAAAACAGTGTCATCGAGCCCTGCCACATTTACCGCAACGTATTCGCCGCTACAGCCACTCAAATTATGCAGGGCCTTGGCTACCAACTCCTTGCCCACGCCAGTTTCGCCACAGATCAAGATCGGCTGCCGCGATGGGGCAATAACTTCCATATATTTGAAGATCGTATGCATCTTGCTGCTGACTGTCACAATGGGGCTGAAGGCCTCCGCATGGTCCAGGGTCTCGGAAAAAAACCGTTCACGCAGCGAATCAAGCTCGCGGCAGATGGCTCGATGTTCAATGGCCTTGCGGATCGTGGCAACCAGACGCTCGGTTTCCACCGGCTTAACCAGGAAGTCGAACGCGCCTTTCTTCATGCAGTTGACAGCAGTGTCGGTCTCATCGACAGCGGTCATGACGATCACCGGCGTAGCAGGGTACTCGTTGACAATTTCCGGCAGCAGATCAAAGCCGCTCAACTTGGGCATGTTCAGATCCAGCACGATTATCGCAACGTCATTAGACTGGAGATAATCCATGACGTCACAGCTATTGCTAAGGGTAAACACGTTTTTGAACCCCTTGCTCGCCAGCAACAGCTGCGAAGCCTTAAGCAGCCGCAACTCATCATCCACTAGTAAAATCGGGATTTCATTCATCAAAAAACCTCTCTATATATTCTATTGTGCCAGCTGAGGACTATCATACACCGGAAGAAGTACCGAGACCGTGGTCCCCTCACCTGGACGGCTGCTAATCTGCATCTCGCCATGATGCGCCGCAACAATCGATTGCGTAATGGAAAGCCCCAGACCGGTGCCTCCGGAATCGAGCCTTGTTGTAAAGAAAGGCTCCATAACCCTCTCCCGAACCCCGTCAGGGATGCCACACCCTTCATCAGATATGGACATACAGACCATCCGTTTTTCCGGAACATAAGAAGCACGGATGGAAAGCCGTTGTTCCCTTACGGTAAGCGACTGCAGAGCATTCATAATCAGATTGACCGCCACCTGTTCCAGTTGCTGAGCGCTTCCTTGTACCGCTGGGAGCGCCTCATCCAGTTCGAGCAGAAAATGGTCGGTGTACTTGTTTATATGGTGGCCAAGGAGAATCATTGCCGAGTTGATGACACTATTTAAATCGACGCGCTCTGTTGTTTCCTTGCCGTTTCTGGAGTAATCCTTGAGGCTGCCGATTATTTTCTTGATCCGCCTGGACCCTTCGTTGATAGCAGAGACCATCTCAGGCAGCGCTGTTTCAAGCCGCGAATAGGGAAGCCCACCAAGGAAGAAATCTCCACGAATTTTCGATTCTTCACGCAACATCGGTTCCAGGTCGTGCACTATCTTATCCAGCATCTGGGCATTGGCCATTATGTAGTTGTTAGGGTTGTTGATTTCATGGCCGATTCCCGCTACCAGCAGCCCGAGAGAGGCCATCTTGTTGGTCATTATCAGCTGGGACTGGATAGAGCGCGCCTCTTCCTCCATGCGCAAGCGTTCGGTAATATCCCTGATGGTGCAGTAAACGGCATGCTCACCTTGCAGCTTTATGACCTTGGCCCGCACCGAGACGTGGATTTCAGAGCCATCGCGCCTCAGGTTCAATACCTGATCCATATTGCACGTCTCTCCAATCTCCAGCAAACAGACCCTGTGAATAAACTTGTGATAATCCTCCCTGGTCTTGAACACATTGAACCTAAGGTCCGTCAATTCCGATTTGCTGAAGCCGTAAAGCCTTTCAGCCGTGGGATTCAGGTCGATAATCCGGCAACTGCCCACTTCAAAGAGGACAATTGCATCCTCTGACTGCTCAAATACCTGGCGAAACCGTTCTTCGCTCTCGGTGAGGGCCTGTTCAGACCACTTTCTTTCATTGATGTCGACAATGGTTCCCAGATAACCGGTCGTGCTCCCGTCCTCTCCTTTCAGAGCAACAGCACTACCGAAGACCCAGTTTTCTTCTCCGCGAGGTGTCTTGAACCGGTATTCGAGCCGAAACTCCCGTTCCCCTTCCACAGAGCGATACCACTCTTGCTTGATCACGGCAACATCATCAGGGTGCAGTGCGGCAAGCCACCCCTTGCCCAAAGCCTGCTCGAAGCCGATCCCGGCAATGCGGCACCACTCAGGGTTGACATAGATGCAGTCACCTTCACAGTCAGTCTCAAAGATCCCGACCGGCACATTGGCCGCAAGCTCCTGGAATCGCTTGACGCTTTTCCTTAAGCCCTCCTCGGCCCGGACATGATCCGTTATATCCCTGAAACTCCAGACCCTGCCGACGCTTACACCATCGATCAACTGAGGTCTGGAGTAGCGATCGATGATCCTGCCGTCCTTCAGGTAGAGCAGATCCCGCGAAACCTCTTCCTTGTTGGAATAAAGGGCATCAAGCCGCTTTACATAGGCTGCAGGGTCAACCATCTTGTTGGCAACAAATGTGACTTTCTGGCTATCGGCTGAGAGCAGAATCTCCTCAGGGATACCGAGCATATCAACATATTGCTTGTTATAAAGATCCACCTTGCGACCCCAACTCACCGCAAGGATGCCATCGGCAGTCGATTGCACGGTTGCATCCAGCAATGCCTTTTCACTTCGCAACGATGCCAGCAGCGGCCGAATTGCAAGCAACCAGATCGACGGCGTGCTCAGCAAAAAAACACAAACAGCATCCCAAAACACCTGCAGCGTACCCCCCACCGGGGTCAAGAAAAGCGGCAGCAGCAGATCCACCGTCAGTTCCGCAGAAATGGTAATGATAATTACCCGGACCAGCAGCGCAAATGCTGTGGGGCTAGAGCCGTTTTTTACAAACCATGCAGCCATGATTGATTACCCATGCAACTTAATTAACATTCATCAAACTGGTTTACAGCCGGTACCGGCCTTTAAAAGCAGGCCGGCGTGAATTATTGCCATAATCGAGTCAAGATACTTGACAGCAGCATCCGGCAGATATTCAAGCAATCACTGTCAGCCTGCAGAAATCAAGCCTTGGCAAAACCCCAACTATTGGCACCCCTTGTGCTCTTTGCATTCCGTAAGAGTAACTTTATACAGTTTTCTTCAGGCTGCAACCCCATGGGTGAAGCTTATCGGTAATGGGGCTACGACAATGAGCAATGGTGCCCAATGAGCCAACAGTCAATTTTTGCCGCGACACTCGGGCTAGCGCCGCCGTGGCAGGTCACCTCCGTAAAATTCTCCAAGAATGAACGAAGGTTGGACATCTTCATCGACTACAACCTGGCGACCATGCTCCCCTGTCCTGTGTGCGGCAGCGAATCGGAAATCTGCAGTGAGAAAATTGAAACATGGCATCACAGCGATTTTTTCCAGAACGATGCCTATCTCCATGCCACGGTGCCAATGATCCACTGCCGACACCATTGTGGCTGTCTGAATGCATCTGTTCCCTGGGACCACTCCAGGTCCCGCTTCGTCCTGCTCCAGGACAGCTCGGCGCCCCCCCTGGTCAGCTAGCGCACCGTGATTATAGCGGCGGCAACGATTAACAACATGTTGCTACTGCCTGACGATATGATAACCTTTTATCAGTTGGAACGACATATCATGGAGCATTAGCATTATGCCGAAAAAGCTTGTTACTTGTGCTTCAGTGACCGTTGCTCTGCTGCTGACAACAATTACCTTGTTGCATGCCGGCAACACAATGCCCGTCCCCACGGCAAAGGACAAGTGTCCGGTCTGCGGCATGTTCGTCAAAGGGTATCCAAACTGGCTCGCTGCCATCCGCCTGAAAAACGGCTCGGCAATATATTTCGACGGGCCGAAGGACCTGTTCAATTATTACCTGAACCCTGGGAAATATGCCCCGGCCACCAAACAGTCCGAATTCAGCGAAATCCTGGTCAAAGACTACTACGCGGTAAAGCCGATCGATGCGCGTCAGGCATATTTCGTTGCCGGGAGTGATGTTTTGGGCCCCATGGGTAAAGAACTGATCCCTTTGGCGAAAAAAGAGGATGCCATCGAGTTTCGCGCTGATCACAAGGGTAACAAGGTTTATCGATTCCAAGAGGTTACGCCAGCAGTTCTCAAAACCCTTGAATAAAAGGCATAGCCGAAACAATGCGCAAATCGACATCGTTCTTACTCGTTACCGCCATGAGTCTCCTGGCTTTTGCCATGTTCTCTCTGCATGCGGATTACCGCATGACTAAAGCTGAGTCGCAGCGCAGTTACCGTTCGCAACTCGTTAAAGAGTTACGGTTGACTGATTTATGCCTCTTCACCGAGGCCCGTTACACCAGGCATCTCTCCATGGCAGACATCCATTCGGCTTTCCAGGACCATCCGGTGGCACTGGAACATTTCCCTTCCGGGGCGCTAACCAGACCGGCGGTAACCTCAACATTCAAATGATCACACCCCTTAACCGCCATAAAAATATCCTGGAGTTCGCCCTGTCTTCTCTTCTCAGGAGAAGGGCCAAGAATCTCTCGCTGCTTGGCCTGTATACCATGGTCGTCTTTGTCCTGGCCTCACTGATTTTCTTTGTCCACTCCCTGAAGCGCGAGGCAGCCGCAGTCCTGAGCGGTGCACCTGAAATGGTCATTCAGCGCCAGATAGCAGGGCGCCACGACCTGATCCCTCTCGAATACATTGAAAAAATCAGCGCCATCCGTGGCGTGGCAACCGTTGAACCCCGCTATTGGGGATACTATTACGATCCGGTCTTTGGGGCCAATTACACGGTCATGGTTTCTGAAGCAAGGAAGCTGACGCCTGGTAATATTATCATCGGCAACGGCGTTGCCAGAACGCAACGAATCTCGGCCGGGGACATGGTAACCTTCAGAAGTGCTTCAAAGAACCCGCTGCTTCTGAATGTCCAGGAACTCTTAAACTATGAATCAGAACTCGTGGCGGCCGACCTCATCCTCATCTCTGGGGAAGACTTCCAGGCGATGTTCAACCTCCCTCGCCACCAGGCAACAGATCTGGCGGTCACCATCAACAACCCTGCCGAGCTGGCGACAATTGCCGCCAAAATAGCGGAGCGCTACCCGGATGTCCGGCCAATCCTCAGGAATGAAATCCTGCGCACCTATGACTCGCTCTTTGACTGGCGGGGCGGCATGATGACCGTCATCCTGTTCTCGGCAATACTCTCATTTGTAATCTTTGCCTGGGACAAGGCGTCGGGCCTTTCTGCCGAAGAGCGGCGCGAGATCGGCATACTCAAATCAATCGGCTGGGAAACTTCGGATGTGCTGCTGCTCAAGTTCTGGGAGGGGACCGCTATCTCCCTGACTGCTTTTCTGCTGGGCAGCAATCTGGCCTATGTCCATGTGTTCTTCCTGTCAGCCCCTCTTTTTGCGCCGGCTCTCAAGGGGTGGTCGGTTCTTTACCCCGAATTCCGCCTGATTCCAGCGATCGACTTTTTCCAGCTCGCCGTGCTCTTCTTTCTCTCGGTGGTTCCGTACACTGCCGCCACCATCCTCCCTTCCTGGATGGCGGCAACGGTTGACCCCGATGCGGCAATGAGATCGTGACCATGATCAGACTCGCCAATGTCGTCAAGACCTTTAATGCCGGCAAGCACAACCAGTTCACTGCGGTGAACGATGTCAGTGTCGAGATCCAGCCGCTGAATCTCACCGTGCTCAAAGGTCCGAGCGGTTCGGGCAAGACCACCCTCTTGTCCCTGATCGGCTGCATGAGTCGGCCCAGCTCAGGCAGGATCTTTCTGCACGGCATTCCTACCAGATTTGCGCCAGACAGCGAGGATTCCTTTGAAATAACCAGCCTGCCGGAAAGGTTCCTGAACGAAATTCGGCGATCGACCTTTGGTTTCATCTTTCAGCAATTCAATCTGATCAAAGGGATTACGGTCCTGGAAAATATCATGCTCCCCGCCTATCCCTCAGGCGAAAACCACGCATCACTAAGAAAAAGAGCAGAACAGTTGCTGGAAATGTTTGATATGCAACGGCAGGGGTCATCAAAAGTGGAGTGGCTTTCCGGCGGAGAACTGCAGCGCGCGGCCATTGCCCGGGCGATGATCAATAACCCATCGATCCTGGTGGCCGATGAACCGACAGCCCACCTGGACAGCAATCTGTCGATGGAGTTCATGAAGATCATCGCTACCTTGAAAGCTGAAGGAAAGACGATCCTGATCGCAAGCCACGATCCGATAGTCTATGATTCCACAATAGCGGATACGATCATTGAAATGCGCGACGGTCGCATCACCAACGCCGGATCTGAGGCATGATCCAGCATCCGGCTATCCTTTCCCTGCTGATGACGTCGGCAATAGTCAGCGCCATGATGCTCTTTGCCGGATGGAAAGGGCTTGTTATCCTATGGGACTGGGACATCAACAGCGGCAGTGAACACCAGTTGCAGCTTGAACGTTCAACCTACCTGATCTCCACCATCCTGGCCTCAGTGCTCTTCTTTCATATAATCTCGTTGTTTTTGTATATCTTCACAGCAGACGACATCCGCACCATGTTTGTCGGTGCGATGTGCGCTGCCGGTTCTTTGAATGCCAACAGCTTCGGCTATCCGGTGCTATTGCTGAAAATCGGCAGTTGCATCTGCGCCGGGATCTGGCTGGTCATCAACCACGCCGATACCCAGGGGTATGACTACCCGCTCATCAAGGCTAAATACGCACTACTGCTGGCGCTGGTACCGTTCATCATTGTAGAAACAGGGCTGCAGTTCCTCTACTTCAGCGGCCTCAAGGCCCAGGTAATCACCTCCTGCTGCGGAAGCCTGTTCAGCGCAGGGGCAGGCACCATCTCTTCAGACCTTGCAGCACTACCCAGAGTGCCAATGATGGTGACCCTGGTTGCGGCTATTGCAGTTACCTGTTTCAGCGGGATTTGGTTCAGAGCAAAAATGAGTGGGGGGTATCTGTTTGCTGCGGCGAGCATGGTGACGTTCATCATTGCAGTTGCGGCGCTGGTCTCGTTCATCAGCATCTACACCTATGAACTGCCAACGCACCACTGCCCGTTTTGCATGCTTCATAAGGAGTACGGCTACATCGGTTATCCCATTTATGCGGTGTTGCTGCTCGGGGCAATCTCCGGTGCAGGGGTCGGCGCCTTGATGCCGGGCCGTAAACAGCCAAGCCTGGCGCAGATAGTGCCGGGCATTCAGCGCACTCTGGCAGGGGTCTCGGTGCTGGCGTATCTCGTTTTCGCCATTATTGCCGGGTATCTGGTGCTGTTCTCGGGGCTGCAATTCACCCCTTGAGATTACGCGCTGAACCGAACCCGGGCAAAACGTCTCTTGCCTACCTGCAGGACATACTCACCTGAACAGGCGAGCTCGCAATTATCGTCCGCTACCTTCTCGCCATTGACCTTGACCCCGCCCTGCTGGATCGCCCGGCGTCCTTCGCCGTTGGAGGTAACAACCCCGGCCTTTGCCAGGACCTTGCACAGCAGCATGGTTGAGCCTTCAGGGACCACATCGACTTCCGGCATCTCATCCGGGGTCTGATTGTCGCGGAACCGCTTCACGAAATGCTCTTCAGCCTGCTCAGCGGCAGCAGCGCCGTGATAGCGGGCGACAATTTCCCGGCCGAGCTGTTTCTTGGCATCCATCGGATGAATCTCGTGGGCCTTGATCCCCTTGCGCAGCTTGTCGATCTCAGCAAGGGAGAGATCGGAGAGCAGCTCGTAGTAGCGGAGCATCAGTTCATCGGAGATCGACATGACCTTACCGAAGATCTCGTCTGCCGGATCGTTGATGCCGATGTAATTACCGAGCGACTTGGACATCTTATTGACGCCGTCCAGACCTTCCAGAAGCGGCATGGTAATGACCGATTGCGGTCTCTGGCCGAATTCGCGTTGCAGCTCCCTGCCGACCAGCAGGTTGAACTTCTGGTCGGTCCCGCCCAGTTCAACGTCGGCCTTCATGGCAACTGAATCGTACCCCTGGATCAGCGGGTAGAGAAACTCGTGGATACTGATCGGCATCTGGTTCGCATAGCGCTTGCCGAAATCGTCACGTTCCAGCATCCTGGCCACGGTGTATTTTGCCGCCAACTGGATCATCTCGGTAGCATTCATGGCTGCCAGCCACTCCGAGTTGAAAACTACCTTGGTCTTTGCCGGGTCAAGGATCTTGAACACCTGCTCCTTGTAGGTTTCGGCATTGCGCAGCACATCCTCGCGGGTCAGGGCCTTTCGAGTCTCTGACTTGCCGGTCGGGTCGCCGATCATGCCGGTGAAGTCGCCGATCAGGAAGTTGACCTCATGGCCGAGCTGCTGGAACTGCCTCATCTTGTGCAGCAGCACCGTATGGCCGAGATGAAGGTCAGGAGCGGTCGGATCAAATCCAGCCTTGATTTTGAGCGGCACCCCGGTATCGATCGACTTCTGGAGCTTTTCCTCAAGCTCCTTTTCCAGCAGGATCTCAACCGCGCCGCGTTTTATCAACTCCATCTGTTCAGCAACAGAACCAGCCATGATAGCCCCCAAAATATATTCTTGCTCAACCGCAGGCGATATTGACCCGCTCTATGGTCAATGCCTTGCCGGTATTCTCATCTACCCCGATCACCACCCCGTTCAGGCGAAGATCCTTCTTAGCAACCTCGAACTTTGACGGCCGCTGGGTAAGGAACTTTTCGATCGGTTCCTCCTTGCGAACACCGATCACCGAGTCAAAGGCACCGGTCATGCCGGCATCGGTGAGATAAGCCGTCCCGTCAGGGAGGATCCGCTCGTCCGCTGTCTGCACATGGGTGTGGGTACCGACCACCGCAGATACCCGGCCATCAAGATACCACCCCAGCGCCGTCTTTTCCGAAGTTGCCTCGGCGTGGAAATCAACGAAAATGATCGGGGTCTCCTGCTTGAGCTTCTCAATCTCACTGTCAGCCGTCCTGAACGGGCATTCCAGGTAATTCATAAATACCCGCCCTTCCAGGTTCAACACCCCGATCTTGACCCCGCCGGCGGTCCTGACTATGGCACTCCCCTGTCCCGGTGTGCCGGGAGGGTAATTGGCAGGCCGTATCAGGCGCTGTTCCCTGGTTATGTACTCCAGGGCATCCCTCTTGTCCCAGATATGGTTGCCGCTGGTAAAAAACTGTACCCCGAGTTCGAACAGCTCCTTGGCGGTCTCAACCGTCAGGCCGAACCCGCCGGCGGCATTTTCGCCATTGGCGATTACCAGATCAACGCGGTAGCGGTCCACCAGGCGATGCAGTTCGCGGGCAATCGCCTGGCGCCCCGGTTTACCGACGATATCTCCGATGAAGAGGATATTAACGGGCATACTCTACGGCGCGTGTTTCCCTGATTACATGGACCTTGATCTGGCCCGGATAGGTCATCTCGGCCTCGATCTTCTTGGCCACGTCCTTTGCCAGCACCACTGCCTGATCGTCACTGACCTGGTCGCTCGATACCATGACCCTGATCTCGCGGCCGGCCTGGATGGCAAAGGAATTGGTTACCCCGTTGAAGGAAGTGGCGATCCGCTCAAGATCCTCAAGCCGCTTGACATAGGTCTCCATCATCTCGCGACGGGCTCCCGGACGCGCCCCGGAAAGGGCGTCTGCAGCCTGTACCAGTACTGCCAGGATGGAGTTCGGCTTTTCATCCTCATGGTGAGCCATGATGGCATGGACGATTTTCGGCGACTCGCCGTACTTGCGGGCGATATCAGCGCCGATCACTGCATGTGACCCCTCAATTTCATGGTCAACTGCCTTGCCCAGGTCGTGGAGCAGACCGGCACGCTTGGCCTGCTTGACGTTTATTCCGAGCTCGGCAGCCATGATGCCGCAAAGGAAGGCAACTTCCAGCGAATGGAGGTAGACGTTCTGGCTGTACGATGTCCGGTATCTGAGACGGCCGATCAATTTGAGTATTTCCGGGTGAATGCCATGGACTCCGAGGTCGAACGCTGCCTGGTCGCCGGCTTCCTTGATCGCCTGCTCCACCTCGGCCTCGGCCTTGGACACCACCTCTTCGATCCTGCCGGGGTGAATCCTGCCGTCGCCGATCAGTTTCTCCAGAGCGATCTTGGCAACCTCGCGACGGACCGGGTTGAACCCTGAAAGGATAACCGCCTCCGGGGTATCGTCGATGATCAGGTCGATGCCGGTTGCGGCCTCAAGCGCCCTGATGTTGCGCCCTTCGCGACCGATGATCCTGCCTTTCATCTCATCTGAAGGAAGCGCCACCACGGAAACGGTCCGCTCGGCAACATACTCACCGGCATAGCGTTGGATGGCAAGCGCCATGATTTCCTTGGATTTCTTGTCTGCAGTTTCACGGGCCTCTTCTTCGATCGCCTTGATTCGCTTGGCAGCATCCATCTTGGCTTCGTTTTCCATCTCCTCCATCAGGACCTTTTTCGCCTCAGCCGCAGTCATGCCGGAGATTGTCTCCAGCTTGGACCGCTGTTCTTCGATGATCTGGCTGACCTTCTCCTCTTTCTGCTGCAGGGCCTGATCCCTGCTGGATATCGACTGCTCGCGCTTGATCAGTTCAGCATCACGCTGATCAAAAAGATTCATCTTTTTATCAAGATTTTCTTCTTTCAGTTGAAGCCTTTTTTCAAGTGCTTGCAGATCCTTCTTCTTCTCCTTGGCCTCTTGCTCGGCCTCGGTTTTTGCCTGTAACACGGCATCCTTTGCCTTTAACGAGGCTTCTTTCAGGATGGTGTCTGCTTCACGGCGGGCATTTTCAACCAGCCTGCCGGCATCTTCCGTAACCGGCTCTTTCTCAACTACCTTGCGATTCATCAAGCTGGCGATGACAACACCAGCTCCGATTGCAACAACAGCGATTATAACCATTAACACGATTGATACTTGCAATGTCCAGTTCCTCCTCTATGTGAATTGACCGGGAAAGCTGATGACTCTCCGGTCGGTTATGACCATATCCATCTGCACGTCGTGGGGAGCAGCAGGTATTGCTTCCACAACCTGAAAGTCGTAGCAGAAACCTGCCATCCGCCCTTGCCCCTCGAGTTCGTGAAGCGCCTTGTCGTAATAGCCCTTACCGTAGCCAACCCTGCGACAGGACAGATCAAAGGCAACCCCGGGAACCAGGAAAAACTCAATATCATTAGGTTGATAAAGATCGCACTCTGCTGTCGGTTCCTTAATCCCGAATTTCCCCGGGCAAAGGGCAGCAGGAGTTGAGACCCTGCGAAATTCCAACCCTTTTTCCGCTACAACAGGGAAAAGCACCCGCTTGCCTGCGGCAAGGGCTGTTGTCAGGAGCAGGGATGTTTCCACCTCATTGTGAACCGGCGCATACAGCGCAATAACTCCGGCAGCAACAAATGCAGGGAGTTCCAAACACATTTTCTGGGCATGAAGCCCCAGCAAAGCCCGCTCCGGGTCAGAAAGACGCCTGCGCTGTTCGAGCATGGCGCGCCGTAGGTGATGCTTGGGCATGGTGGCCCCTGAATTACCGGCCTGCAACAATATGGGAATAGGCCGGGCGATTGTCTGTCAAATCAAAGACAGACGGAAAACTGCCGGCTCTCGGGGAAAGGCTGAGTATGGAAAGGAGGTTACGGAGTTGCCTTGTCAGGCACCGCCCTTGATAAAGACTCTGTCGGACGCGATCCAGTTAGTGCTGGTTTGACTCCTGGCATAATTAATAGTGGACTTGCGGCCACCTATCAGTGAAACAGGGACCAAACCGGCTGCAAAAACCTGCGCCCCTGCTGGAACTGACTTAAAAATCCAATCCATTGAACTCATATATAAAATCTCCCGCGAGAGACCGTGAAACCTACAGCTGGGTACTATCCATCCTGCGTATCAGGCCGGCGAGACGCTCGGCATTATCCTGCTCCCTACGGCCCCAGTCATCCTTCAGTGACATATACTCACCGGCCAGGTTAAGGAGGGCCAGGCTTACAACAGCCTGGGTATCGCCAACTGCGACTCCCTTGGCAACCCCATCCAGCCGGGCATTCAAAAACTGCTCTATCTCGGCGACCCGCTCCGGCGATGCCGGGCTTTTGACGACAAACTCCCGCCCCATTATGGTCACACGATGCGAAAGAACCTGGCCCATCAGAGATTCTCAAGCTTTTTAAGGAGCCCGTCAACACGAGACCTGACCGCATCGCGATCAGACCTCAGCTTGGCATTCTCTTCAGAAAGGCGAAGATTATCATTTTTCAGCGAGGCATAGCTTGCCAGCAATGCCTCTATTCGCCCTTCTAGTGCCGTGATCAGCTCATTATCCACAAAAGACCCCTCGACGGGCTGGAATTCTAATCGACGACCCCGCAAAAGTCAAGGGGATTCTAATAGTTACCCGTTAATCAAAGAGTGCTGCCACAAACTGCGACGGCTCAAACGGACGAAGGTCCTCCGCTTGCTCGCCAATGCCGATAAATCGCACCGGCAGCTGAAACTCGTTGCTGACCGCCACAACGATCCCGCCTTTGGCAGTCCCGTCCAGCTTTGTCAGGACAACGCCGGACACTTCTGCGGCCTCCTTGAAGAGCCGCGCCTGCGACATGGCATTTTGCCCGGTCGCAGCATCAAGCACCAACAGCGTTTCATGGGGCGCACCGCTTATTTCGCGCCCCATGACCCGCCTGATCTTCTTCATCTCTTCCATCAGGTTGACCTTGGTATGGAGCCGGCCGGCAGTATCAACGATAAGAACCTCGCAACCGCGGGCAACTGCTGCCTTACAGCCGTCAAATACCACCGCCGACGGATCGGCACCGGCCTGATGGCGAATAACATCAACCCCTGCCCGCTTTCCCCACTCCTCAAGCTGCTCGGCAGCCGCAGCCCGGAAAGTGTCCCCTGCTGCCAACAGCACCTTCTTCCCCTCGGCAACATACCTGTTGGCCAGTTTGCCGATGGTAGTGGTCTTGCCAACACCATTGACCCCGATCACCATGATCACGAAAGGCTTGGCCACTGTCACATCAAGAGGAGCGGAGTACCGCTGTAACCTGGCCCCGATCTCCTCCTGCAGAGCCTTTTTCAAGGCGGCGCCATCCTGCAGCTCGTTCCGACCAAGCTTGGCCTCCAAGGTGCGGATCAGCTCCACAGTTGTCTGGACGCCGATATCGGCGGTGATCAGAATCTCCTCAAGCTCTTCCAGGGTGTCGGCGTCGATCTGCTTCTTGCCGAGCAGCAGGGTATCGATCCGTGCCACCAGCCCCTCATGGGTCCGGGCCAGCCCCTGTTTCAGCCGCTGAAAAAGGCTCGGCTTTGCCTGCGGCTCCGCAGCCACTTGAGAAACAGGCAGCTCGTGCGCCTGGACAGGCTCCCCTTCGGCTTGAGGCATACTTTTATGGGGTTCTTCAACGGCAACGTCCGGCGCAGCTTCAGCACCAGTCAGTTTGCCCCACAATCCCTTGAAAAACCCCTGATTTTCTTCGGCCATCTCAACAGATCTCCTTCTTAAGCTGATCCACCGCCAACCTTGCCATGCGTTGCGCCAGCCCGGACAGCGCTGAACGCTCCATGGTCATAACCAGGAAGTATTCCGGGCCCACCGGTGCCACCAGGTGCTTTTGATTGCCGGCAGTGATCATAAAATCTTCCAATTCGCCAAGTTGCAGACCGTCATGGAGTTCGCGCAGGCGAGTCAGGATAATCCCTTTATGGGCACCGATCACCTTCATCTCGAACTCGTCGAAATGGCAGAACTGCTCCACCGCCTCACCTTCCCAATCAACCAGGATGGCGCCGGTGGCGCCGGGAACGGCATCGACCAGCTCTGTCAGTATCCTCTTGAAAGGCACATGCGCCTCCTGCACAGCAGAGATAACAAGTTCGACATTTTTGCACGTTTCATGTTGTGTGGCAAGTGTTGGGGAAAATAATCGATGAGTACCACATCCGGTATCCCACAATAGACAAACATGAGGAGAGATTCGGCATCAGGTATCGTTTATACCATGAGCTCGTACTTGCGATCGTAAAAGAGCAGCGCCCTCTTAACCCTCGCTATTATCGTTATTTCGCCGAATGGCTTGGGAATATAATCGAAGAACCCCTTATCGAAGGCGATGGCTTCTTCCTGCTCCGATTTCTGCCCAGAAATGAGAAGGACCGGGATCGATCTGGTCTCCGGCAGTTTTTTTAGAGAGGCGAGCAAGGCGTAACCATCGATCTTGGGCAGCACCTTATCGGTAATGATTACATGCGGATTCTTGGAAATTGCCTCCTTAAAACCTTCCATGCCGTCTGAGGCGGAAATAGTATTAAACCCGTGCTTGTTGAGCAGCATAGACAGCATTTTGACAACCGAGTCATCGTCATCTACAACCAGGATCGTCCGATCCTTCGGCTCTTCCATCTCGCGGCCGTAATAGTGCTTGCAGATCGCTGCCAGAATATCGCGCCGGGTTGCCACAAAAGGAACGATGGTGAGATCCGAATTGATTGCCATATTGGTGACAATCTTCATGTCAGTCGGGTCGGCCATTGCCAAAAAAAGACGATTTTGTTCGAGTTTGAGCGGGAAAATGATATATTGCAGGGCATTCTCAGGGGAAATAATCTTCAGGAGATCTTTAGGAAACGAATATTTCATCAGGTTGTTGACAACCTTGGCCCCGTGCTGCACAGCCAGCACTTCCGCCACCTCTTCAGCAGTGGCAATCTCCATCTCCTCCAGCAGCGTCCCTAACCTCTTATTGTGCCGCTTGGCAACGATCAACATCCGATCAACGGTTTTAGGGGTTAAGATCCCTTTCTCGACAAGGATTTCGCCAATCTTTTTACGCGATTGCATACAGCCTCCCCGGCCATGTTCATGGAACGTAGGCAGAGTATAACATCTCCCGGCAAATAGTCACCGGATCAATTGATATATAGGTATTAATGCCTGAGAGAGCTTACTGCAACCTGACCGAAACGACCTTGGAAACACCGGGTTCTTCCATGGTAACGCCGTAGAGGGTGTCGGCAACAGCCATGGTGGTCTTGGAATGGGTGATGAGGATGAACTGGGAGAAGGCGGTCATTTCCCGGATCATTTCGTTGAAGCGGCCGATGTTGACATCGTCAAGCGGTGCGTCCACCTCATCGAGCAGGCAAAATGGCGACGGCTTGACCAGAAAGATGGAGAAGATCAGCGCCACTGCGGTGAGCGCCTTTTCTCCGCCGGAAAGGAGCGAGACATTCTGCAGTTTTTTGCCCGGCGGCTGGACAATGATCTCAATACCGGTCTCAAGCAGGTCCTCCTCGTTGGTCAGCCGCAGCTCGGCCTGACCACCGCAGAACAGCCGTGGAAATACCTCGCGGAATTTTTCATTCACCAACTGGAAGGTCTCCAGAAACCGTTTACGGGTGGTCCGATTGATGCGCTGGATCGCCTTCTGTAACTCCTGCAGCGAATCTTCCAGATCCGCCTTCTGTTCGGAGAGAAAGGTGTGCCGCTCGTCAAGCTCGCGGTACTCGTCGATCGCCATCAGGTTTACCTCGCCGATCTCATCCACCTGGCGCTGCAGCTCCCCTTGGCGGGCGCGCATCGCCGGTTCGTCGAATTCAGCTTCAAGATCAACCGGCGGCAGTGCGGTGAGATCAATCCGATACCGCTCTTGCATCGAAGACTCCAGGTGCCGGAGCTGCATGGATAGCTCCGCTATCTTGAGTTGCCGCTCCGAAGCGGAATCCCGCTCACCGCCAAGCTGTTCGCGAAGGGTTTTTAACGCGGCTTCCTTCTCCTGGAGAAGTGCGGATTGGGATTCGAACCGGTCGCGCAGCCCGGCATGTGCAGCTTCTGCCGCTGCCTGCTGCTCCAGCAGCAGCTTGAGCGCCGCTTCGCCCTCTGCTATTTCGAGTCTGAGACGCTCCTGATCCTCAACACCCTTTTCCTGGTCGTCATGAACGGTTGCCATCCTCACGGCGATATCGGCCAGCAGGGCTTCAACCCGCTTTACCGAACGCCGGTTCGCCTCGCGCTTTTCCTGCAGGGTGGCAACCAGCACCTTGATGCCGGTCACCCCTTCGCGCAGCACCTCGATCTCTTTGCGCCTAGCGGCCAGGTCGCTCTGCAGGGTCGCTGATTCGGCCTCAAGCCGGGTCTTGTCGCTCTCCAGCTCACGGCGGCCGGAGTCGGCATCTGCCCGCTCCTTTTCCAGCCCCAGCTTCTCCTCTGCCAACTGTTCGTCCTCTACCCCTTTGACCTCGATCCGCTCCTCGATCCGCTGCACATCTTCCTCGCCGCGCAGCAGGTCCTTTTCCAGGGCTACAAACCTGACTTCAGACTGGTGCAGCTCCTGCCTGGTCTTGCGTAGCGAATCCTCGGCAGTCAGCAGCTCGTCTTTCAGGTTGCCCCGGTCTGTTTCAAGAGCAGCAACCTGTTCCCCAAGTTCGGCAACCTTGACGGTCAGCTCCCTGATCTCCCGTTTGGTGTGGATCAGCCCCTCACCACCACCCTCTGTAACCCCGCCGGTGACAATGCCCCCCTGTGCGGCAAGCTCGCCGGTCCTGGTGACAAACGAGAACCGCGGGTAACGCCGGCTAAGAGCAAGAGCCGAGGCAAGATCAGCAGCGAGATAGGAATTGGCCAGGAGCGGCTCGATCAGCGCTTGCTGCTCGACAGTAATCCGTACCAGGCCGAGAATCGGGATTGCCGACTCCGGAGGATTATCAGCCGTGGCGTCACCCCAACCAGGGGTGATGAAACTGCATTTGCCGCCGGATTGACCGGCCAGATGGCTGACAGCAGCCAGGGCATCAGCTTCGTCCCTGCAGACGACATACTGCAGACGCTCCCCGAGCAGCGCCTCTACAGCGGCCTCATACTCGGGATCGGTCTCGACCAGGTCGGCAACCAGGCCGTGAAAGCGCCCTGTGAATGGCTCTGCCTTCATGATGGTCCGAACACCCTGACCGTAGCCGGCAAACTGGGCCTCAAGTTCATTGAGCGATGCCAGGCGCGACCGGGCAGAGCTGAGTTCCTCCCGTACCGCTTGCAGCGACTCTTCCACTGACCGGAGCCTGCTCCCCAGGTCACCGCTCAGAACGACAAAGTCTTCGACGGTCTTGGCCAGAGCCCTTTTCTGCTCTGCCGCAGCAGTGCAGGTGATGCGCAGCTCGGCCACCCGAGCGGCAGCTGAGCCAAGGCGGCTGTTGAGCTCCCCACCTTCACGGGTGCTTCGTTCTATCCGCTCGGCAAGCCTTGCCAGACGGCGATCCGCCTCTCCGAAGCGATTGTTGAGTTGGGAAAGTCGATTCAGTATGGCGATCAGTTCCTGGCGACCGGTTTCCTGCCGCCGGACAAGGGCACCTTCTTCCGCCACAAGCAGTTCAAGCGCCGCAGAGCGGGAGGAGAGCTGTTCCTCTTCCCCTTTTTCCTCGACCAAGAGCGCTCCGTACTGCTCTTCCAATGCTTTGGCTTCAGCTATGGCCTCGGTCTGGCGGGCGCTCAGCGCAGCCAGCTCCTCGATGGACTTGACCTTGCTGCGCTCCCCGTTTTCCAGCTCCTTCCGCTGGAAATCAAGGCGACTGACACACCCCTGGGCATCAGATTTGATCCGGAAGATCTCCTCCTGGGCCGCTGCCAGGGCACGTTCTTCTTCCACGATCTTTAACCGCTGTTGCTCCAGCGAGGCCTCGGCACCGGAGAGCTGCCCGGAAAGTGACGACAGATTGTCGGAGGCTCGGGTGCGCTCCCCTTCCAGCCGGGCGACCACTTCACCGAGCTCACGGTGACTGCGGACGGCAAAAGACACTTCAATGCTGCGCAGTTCGTCGCGCAGCATCTTGAAACGCTCCGCCTTCTTGGCCTGCCGCTGCAGGGAGCCGAGCTGGCGCTTGATCTCGGCAACCACGTCGCCGATCCGGAGCAGGTTCTGCCGGGTACTTTCGATCTTTTTCAGGGCAACCTGTTTGCGGGACTTGAACTTGGTGACCCCGGCAGCCTCCTCGATCAGGAAGCGCCGCTCTTCGGGCTTTGCCATCAGGATCATGCCGATCCGACCCTGTTCGATGATGGAATAAGCCCGGGCGCCGACGCCGGTATCCATGAACAGTTCATTGATATCAAGCAGCCGGCAGGGAGTTTTGTTGAGGAAATATTCACTGTCGCCGTCGCGGTAAAGGCGCCTGGTTACCTGAATCTCACTGTAATCGAGGTACTTGGCCGGAACCCGGCCGTCCTCGGTGGAGAACACCAGCGATACCTCGGCCATGCCGAGCGAGCGGCGGTTTTCGCTCCCGGCAAAGATAATGTCCTCCATGGCCCGGCCGCGCAGGTTCTTGGCGGACTGTTCCCCCATTACCCAGCGAATGGCATCCACCACGTTGGACTTGCCGCAGCCGTTGGGACCGACCACTGCCGTAACCCCGTCCGGGAACTCAAGAACCGTGCGGTCTACGAACGACTTGAAGCCGATTATCTCGATGCGTCTGATTTTCATGAAGGGGGGATATTAGCAGAGGGTAAGACGAGATGCAACTTGCCTGATACAGCCGCTTACTCGCCGACGGTAAAAAAGAAGGTGGCCCCTTTGCCTTCGGCGGCTTCGGCCCACACCCTGCCGCCGTGACGATGGATGATCCGTTGCACCGTTGCCAGGCCGATGCCGGTTCCTTCAAACTCACTGGCATCATGCAACCGCTGGAATACGCCAAACATCTTTTCCGCGTATGCCATGTCGAAGCCGATGCCATTGTCTTTGACAAAACAGGTCTTTTCATTGTCACGTACCGCGGTGCCAATTCGGATTACTGACTTATCGTTTTTTGCACTGTATTTCCAGGCATTTTCCATCAGGTTCTGCATCACCATATGCATCAGCGCTGGGTCACCGGTCACCACCACATCATCTTCAATTTCGAAACTGACATTCCGTACCGGTTCGGTCTCTTTGAGCAGTTCGGCAATATCCGTTGCCAGGGCAGACAAGTTGACCGGGAGATGGTTGATTTCGGCCCGCGACACCTTGGACAGGTTGAGGATCTCATTGATCAGGATCTCCAGTTTCCCCCCGGCATCCGAGATTCTCCGGAGAAGGAGTTCTGCCTCAGTGTCGAGCTTGTCGGCATGATCCTCCATCAAGATATTGATAAAGCTCTTAATGTGGCGAACCGGGGCTCGCAGATCATGGGAGACTGAATAGCTGAAGCTCTCAAGCTCCTTATTGATGGTTTCCAGCGAGAGCGCCCGGCGATTCAGATCTTCGTTGAGACAGATAATCTCTTCCTGGGCTTCGGCCCGGTTCCTGATTTCCACCTGAAGCATCCTGTTGGTTGCTTCCAGTTGCGCAGTCCGTTCGGCGACCCGTATTTCCAGTAGTTCGTTGATCTCCCGGAGCCGGCGCTCTTTCTCGTCCAGACCTGACATCAGGCTGTTGAACACTGTAGCTAACTCCCGAATCTCGTCGTTGGTCGAAACTTCAACCTGCCGGTCGTGGTGATCTTCGCTATGAATCGTTCGAATCTGATCGGTAAAGGAGATCAGCGGCGCGATGAGCTGCTTCATTATCAGCCACAGCACGCCACCGATCATGACCCCGCCGAGCAGCACCAGTGACCAGGCAAGGTAATTTGCCCGGCGAATCGGAGCCAGCGCCTCGCGTTCCGGATAATTGGCCGCCAGAATCCAATCGACGGTCTTGAGCTTCCTGAAGGCGCTTATCATGTGCATGCCCGAGGTGTCTATCGACTCGCCGCTACCTTCGAAACCCTGCACGGCCTTGTCATAGAGCCATTCGCGACCAGGGGGGAAGGCCGTCATGATGCTGTTTTTGACCGGGTGCATGATCACGATCCGGTCTTTGGTAGTAAGATGAAAATAGCCATCTTTGCCGATTTTGGCCTGGGCCAGGGATCCGAGAAAATTTGGTTTCATCAGATCAATGCTGCCGGCAAAGACCGCAATTAGCCGGCCGTTATCGCCGAAAATCGGCACAGTAAACATGATTGCCGGGTGATGGTGGGACATTGAAGAGACAAATGGGGGTGAAATGACACTTTTTCTGGTAGCCACAGTCCGAATCATGTATTCCCGGTATGAAAAGTCCATGCCGGTCCGGCTCGGTCTCTGGGTTGTCTCGGCGATCATCCTGCCGTCCGGGCCGAACAGAAAGACCCCGTTGTCAAAAATGGAGAGCAGGGCAAGGTTGTTGTCCAGGAAATCTTCACTCCTGGCAGGATCCGATACGATCTTGGCCGTTACCCGCCGGGCCGCGCTGATCAGGGCATCCTGCGAGAAGATCATCTTCTGGTCCAGTTCTTCGGCAATTCGACTCACCAGCATGAACTGTTGCTCTTCAACGCTCTGCTCGACAGCCCCTCGGTAGTGATTGAGTGACAGGTAGACAATTCCCGGCGACATCAGCGCAAAGAACACCAGGATATACAGCACCATTTTTGTCTTCAGGCTTACCGGTCTCAATCTCTTAACCACCACCCTATACTAGTCCGTTGAAATACGCAGTCCTGCAAAGAGACATGCGCTTGTCAGGCAGCAAGCTTGAACTGCGACACCAACGTGTTCAACTCTTCCGACAATCTTGACAGTTGCTCTGCTGCCTGGGCTGACTCCTGCGCCCCTTTTGCCGTCTCGCCCACCCCCACGGTAATATGCTGAATGTTACTGTTGATATCTTTGGTGGTTGCGGTCTGTTCCTCGGCAGCAGTGGCTATCTGATTTACCTGCGTCGTCACGCTATTGATCTGACCGAGGATCTCCTGCAGCGCCTCGCTGGACCTGGCTGCCTCGGTGGTCCCTCGCTCCACCTGATGCACGCCCTCTTCCATCTCGCCAACCGCGTCCTTGGTCTCTTTCTGGATGGCGCGGATCATATCGCCGATTTCGCGAGTTGCCTTGGTAGTCCGCTCGGCAAGAGCTCGGACTTCATCGGCAACAACAGCAAAACCGCGCCCCTGTTCTCCTGCGCGGGCTGCCTCGATTGCGGCATTAAGTGCCAGCAGGTTGGTCTGATCAGCAATATCCTGGATTGTCCCGACAATCTCCCCGATCTGGTCCGAACGGCTACCGAGATTTTCAATTGTCTTGGCGGTGCGCATAACCCGTTCGGCAATATGGGACATGATCTCTATAGACTGTTCAACCACCTCGGCACCGTTCATTGCCACGGTATTTGCCTGCTGCGATCCTTTGGCAGCCATCAGGCAGTTGCGGGCAATGTCCCCTGAAGTGGCCGCCATCTGTTCTCCGGCAGTGGCAACAGTGACTGTCTGGCATGCCATCTCTTCCGAGCCGTTTGCCATCTGTTGAGAAGTTGCCGAGAGCTGCACTGCTGCGGAAGCCACCTGAGTCGAGTTATGCGCAACCTTGTAGATTATCCTGTGAAGCTTGTCGACAAAGGAATTGAAGGCCACAGCCACATCGGTCAGCTCATTCTTACCTGATACTTCTAACCGTTTGGTAAGGTCCCCTTCACCATCAGCTATGTCGCGGAGCATCTCCAGCATCCGAGATAACGGTCTGGTGCAGGAGCGCGAAATAACTATTCCCAAGATTACCCCGCAGACAATTGCCGCCAGCATCAAGATGAGCATAAAGGCAAATGTGTTGTGGTATTCGGCAAGGCTCTCTTTATAAGCGTCTTCGGCCTCTTTCAGGTTAAAGGCAACTATTGTCGCTACTGTTTCTCCCGGCTTTATGTAAAGCGGGGCAACAGAATTGGTCGCATAACCGGTTGCAGCGGCCCTTTCTTCTGCTTTGCCGCTCAGTGCCGCACTCTGGGCCATTTCAGCAAGCTTGAGACCGTTTACATAATAGGCCTCGAACCCCTCAGTGAATTGTTTGAGTAACTCTTGCTCCTTGGGTTCCAGACCGGACCGGGAAAGTCTTGCTATTATCCCCCTGATATTTTCGGCCCGTCTTGCCATATCATCGGCTTTTTCCTTCAATTTCCCTGGGTCAGTAAGTGCCAGCATGTACACAAGATTAAGGCGAATCTGGAGAAACTGCTTGTCCATATCAGACAGCATCGCAATATGCGCCTGCCCTTCATCGGAAACCTTTAGATCATGATTCGCTCGTTTCAGACTGGACAAGCCGGCTGCGCCAACCGCAACCAGTGCCAAGGAGAAAACCGCAATAAGAATCATTAGACGAGTAGCAATACGAACATTTGAAAACATGCAAATCCCCCAACAGGTTAAGGATCAGGTCTCCACATAACTCTCTAGTCAGGCCTGTCAGACCAAGGGTATCACTGTAATTAAATATAACTAATTACATTTTCTTACATGTCCTGACCACACCTTACGAGGTAACTGCAAAGATGTATGAGGTGATTGATTTGCTGGGGGAAATGGCAGAGATTGAATTACATCGGAGGATTAAGAAAAACGGAAAAGGAGGAGCCGGTGCCGAGGATGCTGGTACAGGTAGCCGTGCCACCGTGGATTTCAGCGATCTTCCTGACGAGGTGCAGCCCAAGTCCGGCGCCGACAACGCCTGAAACCTGCCACGTGCGGTAAAATCTTTTGAATATCCGTTCGAGCTGGTCAGGAGGGATGCCAATCCCCTCGTCGGAAACCTCGATGCAAATGCCGTCATTGCCCAGCCCATAAGCTCGGAGTCTTATTTCTCCACCTTTGGGCGAGTATTTTACGGCATTGTCGAGCAAGTTATCGATCATGACCTTGGTCAGCATGGCGTCACAGGTAAACTGGTCAGGGAGTTCGGCAAGAGAGACATTTATCTGATGGATACGGGTAGCAGCCTGGGCATGGTTAGCAGCATTTTTGACAATCAGGCCGATGTCGTGCAGGCACATATCCGGAGACCAGCCACCGGAGGCAAGCCGTTCGTCGGTGAGGCAGCTGTCGATAAGGTTGCTCAGCCGCGCAGCGCCGCCCCGAATTCGCTCCGCCTGTGAAGAGCAGGGAGAATCGGGGGGAGCACTGAGAAGTATCAACTGCGCAGCGCCGTCTATTACGGCCAGCGGAGTGCGGATCTCGTGAGACACCAGGCCAAGGAACTGCCGCTGCTCTTCGTTCATCATTCTCTGGGCTTCCAGGGCTACCCGGTCCTGTTCCGCCTGCTTACTGGCTGTTATGTCGGTGATCATCACCTGCTTTGACATGATCCCATCGGCATTGCGAATCGGCACGTTTGAGATGTGATACCAACGGCCATCCTTGGAACTCTGGATCTCCCATTGGACATTTTCGCCATTGAAAACCCGCTCGTTGACACACCAGGGACAGACCGCCTCGAAATTGTGAAGGGCCTGGTAACAAAGCTCTCCGGTGGCATCATGCCCTATTCGTTCAATCATCTGCCGGTTCATAAACTCAATCCGGCGTTCCTGGGAACAGATATAGATTAAACCGTCAAAGGCGTCTATCATCGCCCGATAACGTGCTTCGCTCTTGCGCAGGGCTTCCTCTGACTGCTTCCGCCTGGAAATATCACGTACCACGCAGACATGGCTTACATAAGCACCGGTTTCGTCGCGGATCGGCGTGACGCAATGCTCGGAAAAGAAGGTGGTGCCGTCTTTGCGCCTCATGCTGAATTCGGTTTCGAAGTACCCCTTTTCCCGATACCCCTTCTGCATCTCTTCACCGAAGATACGCGACATCTCCTCAGAAATGTGGAGCATTGGGGTATACTTGCCGATCACCTCTGCCCGGGGGTAGCCAAACATTTTCTCAACCGTAATATTGCAATCAAGGATCTTCCTGGTGCCGGTTTCGACAATGAACACCGTCTCGTTGAGGCTTGACAGGGTTTTTTGCATGAGGTTGCAGGTATCGATCAACGCCCGTTCAGCACGCTTCCGCTCAGAAATATCAATAAAAACCCCTTGCACGACATTGGTATCACCAATTTTCGTCAGTGAGCTTCTGATCAGCACCGGAATTACCTTGCCGCTCCGGCTGACCACCTCAGCTTCCATATCCCCCTGTGGTTCAGTTAAGCTTGTTGCCTGCGCAAACAGAGAGGCCACCTGTTCCGTACTATCGAGAGGATGCAGGGAGGTAAAATGTTGACCAATGATCTCATTGCGGGGTGCTTCCAGCATCTCCTCAGCCGCACGGTTGCAATTGACCAGGATGCCTGACTCGGCATTGACCCAGAAGATGGCATCAACAGCCCCTTCAAATGTCAGCCGGAACATCTTTTCTATTTCCAGCTGCAGCTCTGCTGCCTTTGCATGTTCGGTAATATCGGTGTAGATGCCGATTATCCGGCCCAAAGCGATGTGAGCACTGACGATGACGTGTTTGACCGCACCGTCCTTGCAGGTAACTTTTGCCTTGAATGGAGATGGGGTTGTGCCGCGGACCAACCGGGGGATTTTTTCCGAATACCACGAGGTTATTTCTTGCCGGTAACCGGGGTCCGGATATGCCTTGGTAAACCAGTCATCGATTGACCTGATTTCCTCCAGGGAATAACCGAACATTTCGACAAATGTCTTGTTGAGATACTCGCAGGCCCCCTGCCGATTCACCCACCGTATGCCAACCGGCATGAAGTCCATCAGTGCGAGAATGTCCCTGAACATGACATCTGAGTCGGTTTTTCGGCGATGAGGGCTCATTTCAAACCGTCTCGACTTCGGCAAGGAATGCGTAACCGAGATTGTGCCGGGCGCGCACCGGCAGTGCCGATTCGGGGTCAACGGTGCGCAGCTTTGCCCGCAAGCGGCTGATCATGGTTTCGAGACGCTTGTCGGCATAAAGGTCATCGGGCTGTCTGAGAGCCTCAAAAATCTCCCGGCGCGGCACATTCTCACCCGGCGTGGCAAGCAGCTGCCGCATCAGAATGCACTCGTGGGCAGTCAGCAGCACCTCTATTCCCCGAGGCGTTGTAAGTTTGGAGATCAGGGGTTCAAAGCGCCAAAGAGCTCGATCTGCCCTGAATATACGCCTGGCAAGGCTGCGCAGTGCCGCGTCAAGCTCACGGATATCAACCGGTTTGACATAATAGAGATCAGCGCCAGAGTCAAGACCCTTAACGCGTTCGTCCAGTTTGCCTCTGGCCGTTATAATTACAATTCCGCAGTTGCATGCGCTACGCAAACGAGTTGAGATCTTGATGCCGTCCTCGTCCGGTAATCCCAGGTCCAGAATCACGATATCCGGGGAGGCAATGGCCAGTTCAGCATCCAGCTCTCTTCCGCTTGCGGCGCCACGGACAGCATGGCCGAAAAAGCGCAACCCGGAAACCAGGATGTCCTTCAGCTCAGGATCATCTTCGACAACAATAATATTGAGCTGGCGTAATGGTGATGCTTTTGGCATTTTCACAGTAATTAATTTTCCGTAAATAGCGTCGTGCACTAACAGGTTAATGTATACGGGATTATATTGCATTATGCGATTATTATAAGCAGAAAATACTGACAGTTTCTCACATTAAAATATAATGGCCAGTGTCTCTGCTGCAAAAACCCTTGCTGCAAAACTGACGGTATGATAAACGGTTATAAACTACCAACGGAGGATACAGCCATGGATATCAAGGTACTCCCGCTTCCCGAGGAGAGCAAAAAGAGCAAATTCACCGATGAGTCTAAGCTCGGTTTCGGCAAGATCTTTACTGACCGGATGTTTATTGCTGAATGGAAAGTCAATCAGGGCTGGGTGGATGCCCGGGTCCAACCATATGGTCCGTTCTCGCTTGACCCCGCAGCACTGGTCTTTCATTACGCACAGGAGATCTTCGAAGGTCTGAAGGCTTACAAATGGCAGGATGGCTCTATAGCCCTCTTCAGGCCGGAAATGAACGCCCGCAGATTTAATATTTCGGCGGACCGTCTCTGTATGCCTGAAGTCCCGGAAGAGCTTTTCCTTGAAGGGGTCAAGCAGCTGGTAAGCCTGGAGCGGGACTGGATACCAAGCGCAGAAGGCACGTCACTCTACATCAGGCCAACCATGATGGCAGTGGAGCCGGTGCTCGGGGTCAAGCCGTCCGACCATTACTACTTCTACGTCATTCTCTCGCCAGTTGGTGCGTACTACGCATCCGGGTTTAATCCGATAAAAATCATGGTGGAAGATAGCTATGTCCGCGCCGTGCCTGGTGGTACCGGCGAAGCCAAAACCGGTGGCAACTATGCCAGTTCGCTGAAAGCAGGGCTCGAAGCCAAGAAAAAGGGATATGACCAGGTACTCTGGCTCGATGGCGTAAACAAACGCTATATTGAAGAGGTCGGCGCAATGAACATGTTCTTCGCCTACGCCGATAAAGTGGTTACCGCGCCGCTGGCAGGATCGATACTTAACGGCATCACCCGCGACTCGGTCCTTAAATTGTCCGACAAGCTTGGATTTTCGGTAGAGGAGCGGCCGATCGACGTAAACGAGCTGATGGCAGATATCCGTTCCGGAAAGATAAAAGAGGCTTTCGGCAGCGGCACCGCCGCAGTCATTACCCCTGTCGGATCTTTGTGCTATAAGAATGAGTCCGTTGACGTTGGTAACGGCGGAGTTGGCAGCCTCACCCAGAGGTTGTATGACACACTCACTGGCATCCAGTACGGAAAGATTGCTGATCCTTTCGGCTGGATCCAAAAACTTGGCTGAACTTGCTTGAGGGGGCCTCATGGCCCCCTCGTGACCACTATCCAAACAATGAAGAGTCCACCGGCTGAATTAAATCCACTCTGCGTATCATGCCGCAAGCGCTGCAAGCAACCGTGCCATGCGCTGATTGCATCCTGCCCAAGCTACTCGCCTCTCCCTAAAGATCTCAGGTCCCCCTGGGTCCAGATGGAACTGAAATTCAGCAGCCAAAAATGAAAGATGGCAAACGCTCCATAATTGTTGATACATCGCGATGCACCGGTTGCGGCAGGTGCGTTAGCGCCTGCAGTTCCAGGCTGATCACCCTTGACACTATCGGCAGCCGCAAGGTGGCCTGGGTAAAGTTTCCCGAGCGGTGCTCATTATGCGGACGGTGCATTACCGAGTGCCCAATCGGAGCAATGGCCGAGTATCCCCCAAAGGCCGCGCCACAATAAAAACGGCTGCAACGATAACTCGCTGCAGCCGTAAAAAAGCGATATCCTGTTAAATCTTAGTTATTCCGCCAAAGCTCCTTACGCTCAGCTTTAGCAAGTTTCCCATCAAGCATCGATGCCTTTGCCACAAGAGTCTGCGAATCGTTGTGCTTTTTAGCCGGTCGTGCCTTATATCGTTCGGTTTCAACGCTAATTGTATCTGCGGCAAACTCCCTGAGCGTTGCCTTACCGATCACCTGAAGTTCGCTGCACCCTGTCAAGACCACACACCCTAATATACATATCGCAAGCTTTTTCATGGGATGCCTCCGTTTTACTGTCAGTACATACGGAGACATTTCCGAAAATCATGCCACATACAATTTTGCATAACACCTCAAATTTATTAACTATATTTCTCTTAGCCGCTTCGGCCACTGTTCGGATATTGAACAGCAATTCCGGCCTCCGGTTGAAACTAATTCAATTCAAAGGCCTTTTGCTATATCCGCAGCCAGTGTGCCAAAGTTGGACAGAGGCAACCGGGCAAGCCTTGACACCCGGACTGTCCGCTATTATGTTTCAGTCATGAGGAAAGGAGTTAAACCATGATCAGACCGGAAAAGATGACCATAAAAACCCAGGAGGCCCTTTCAGCTGCTCATGAAAAAGCAGCTTCAAACGGCAACGGAGCGATAGAGCCGGAGCATCTTTTTCTGGCCCTCATGGATCAGGAGGGTGGGTTGGTTCCTGCGCTCCTGCAAAAAGTGGGGTTGACTGCCTCATCATTAAGGAACAAGGCTGACGAGGCGGTTAAGAAGCTGCCAAAAGCCAGTGGCGATACGGTCCAGGTGCATCTCTCATCAGGACTGAATCGAATCCTGAATGCGGCACAGGCTGAGGCAGACAAGATGAAGGACAGCTTTGTCTCGACCGAACACCTCCTTTTGGCTATCGTCGCTGACAAATCCAGCAACCCGGGAAGACAGCTCATCGAAAGCGGGGTGACAAGGGAAGCGATCCTGTCCGCCCTGCAAGAGCTGCGCGGTGACCAGCCGGTTACCAATCAGAACCCGGAAGAAACCTACCAAGCGCTTGCCAAGTATGCACGAGACCTGACTGACCTTGCGCGCAAAGGGAAACTCGACCCCGTAATAGGCAGGGATGACGAAGTCAGACGCGTGATCCAGGTACTGTCCAGAAGAACCAAGAACAACCCGGTCCTTATCGGCGAACCTGGGGTCGGCAAGACAGCAATCGTCGAAGGCCTTGCGCAACGGATCGTTGCCGGCGATGTACCGGAGGCGCTCAAAGACAAGCGGTTGCTGGCTCTTGACATGGGTTCGCTAATTGCCGGTGCCAAATACCGCGGGGAATTCGAAGACCGGCTGAAGGCAGTGATCAAGGAGGTGGAGAAGTCAGACGGGATGATCATCCTGTTCATTGACGAACTCCATACCCTTGTCGGCGCAGGAGCCGCAGAAGGGGCCATGGATGCCTCGAACATGCTTAAACCGGCTTTGGCGCGCGGTGAACTGCACTGCATCGGAGCAACTACTCTCAATGAGTATCGAAAGTATATCGAGAAGGATGCCGCTCTGGAGCGCCGCTTCCAACAGATATACACCGGCGAGCCAAGCGTTGAAGACACCATAGCCATCCTGCGAGGGCTCAAGGAAAAATATGAGAACTTCCACGGGATCAGGATCAAGGACAGTGCGATAATTGCTGCGGCAACTCTGTCTGATCGCTACATTACCGACCGGTTTCTCCCTGACAAGGCCATTGACCTGATTGACGAGGCGGCATCAAGACTCAGGATCGAAATAGACTCAATGCCGCAGGAGATTGACGAGGTCGAGCGACGGATTATCCAGCTGGAAATCGAGAAGCAGGCGTTGCTCCGTGAACAGGATCAGCACGCCCAGGAGCGGCTCAGAAAGCTCGCCGATGAGCTGGAAGAGCTAAAAGCACAGTCCGCTGGGCTCAAGTCACACTGGAAGCAGGAAAAAGACCTGCATGCCAGGATCAGTGAACTCAAAAAGCAACTCGAAGAGAAGCGGGAAGAATCCAAAAAATGCGAACGGGAAGGCAACCTTGCCCGGACAGCGGAGCTTCGTTATGGGGAGATCCCTGCCATAGAGAAAGAGATCTCAGAGCGAAATGATGAGATGACCCAGAGGCAAAAAGAAGGGAAAATGCTGCCGGAAGAGGTTGATGGCAATCTGGTGGCCGAGATAGTTGCCAAATGGACCGGCATTCCGGTCAACAGGATGATGGAATCTGAAGCAGAAAAGCTGGTAAAAATGGAAGAACGATTGAAAAGCCGGGTGGTCGGCCAGGACGAAGCGCTGATTCTGGTGTCGAATGCGGTACGTAGGGCACGAGCCGGATTGTCAGACCCAAACCGGCCGATCGGCTCCTTTATTTTCCTCGGGCCGACAGGTGTCGGCAAAACCGAAACGGCCCGCGCCCTGGCATCGTTCCTGTTCGACGATGACCAGGCCATCGTCCGTATCGACATGAGCGAATATCAGGAGAAGCACACTGTTGCCCGGCTTATCGGCGCCCCTCCCGGCTATGTCGGCTACGAGGAGGGAGGCCAGCTGACAGAAGCTGTCAAGCGTCGTCCCTATTCGATAATTCTGTTTGACGAGATTGAAAAGGCCCACCCGGAGGTATTCAACGTCCTGTTGCAACTGCTGGATGATGGCAGGCTGACCGATGGCCAGGGCAGAACAATCGATTTCCGCAACACGGTAATCATCATGACCAGCAACCTCGGCTCCCAGTGGATACAGCAATACGGGACTGAAGAGTATACCAAGATGCGAACAATGGTCATGGAGACCCTCAAGGAGCACTTCAAGCCTGAGTTCCTTAATCGGATCGACGAAATAGTCATTTACCATGCCCTGCCATTGGAAAGGATCAAACAGATTGTCGGTATACAACTGCAGGGCCTGGAAGAAAGACTGGCTGAACGTAACCTGAAAATGGTGGTAACCGATAAGGCCCGCGAGTTTGTCGCGCACGATGGCTATGACCCGGCCTTTGGCGCACGCCCATTGAAGCGGACCATCCAGCGACGGATCCAGGACCCGCTGGCACTCATGATTCTGGATGGGAAATTCCAGGAAGGAGATACAGTCAAAGTAGATATTGATATGCAGGGGCAAGGATTGGTGCTGGCAAAGAAACTATAAAACGAAAAGGGGCGCAGTTGCGCCCCTCCCCAAAAAGACATTAGTGACACACTAAGTAATTATTTTTTCTCCTGCTCCCTCGACTTGAGAACAAAGTCATATAGGTCGCGACAGAGCTGCAGACGCTTGCGAAAAACCTTTTTAGTGCTCTCGTCCTGGGCATCAATTACTGGCTTGAGCTTGTCGCATCTTGCCACAAGAGACTTCAGCTCTTCGGTTGGCAGTGCCATCGAATTCTCGGTTTTGTTACAGATATCTTCAAACTCTTTTTTCCAGTCATCACCGGCACACATCCCTGCGCCGGCCAAAGCCAAGGTCAGTACTGCACAAAGCGTAAGCTTTATAAAGATTCTGTACATTCTTAAACGCCCTTTCTGATGCCGGGATGACACCGTTTGCAATCATCCATCGGGAAAGCCACGTTAACGTGACAAACCCCGCAGTATTCGCCCTTGAGGATTTTTGCCATGGTGAACTTGGTGCCTTTTCTCTTGATATTGAAAATCTCAGGGTGACAGTTGTTGCAGTCAAGCCAAGCTGTGTGGGCCCTATGCGGAAATATGGACGGCGGGATCATGTTCCACTCAGCATCAAGACTCAACTTCTTGTCAAACTGGATATCCTGAGATTTGGTCTTGAGATAGCGATTCGGGAAGATGAGACGCACCTTCATGGCCTCAACCCAATCGATCCTGTTACCATAGTCGGTACGAGGGAAGTCGAACCGGGAAAAGATTGAGAACTTGTCGCTATTCGAGTTGATCTCCCCGGTATGGCAACGCTCACAGTTCTTGAGGTGGCCAAAAGCGGTCTTGCCGTTATGGCAGGCACCGCAAAACCGTCCTTTTCTGCTCGCATCCTCAGTTATTTCCGTCGAATTGACCTCCATATTGAACTCAAGTTCAGTATGACAAACCCTGCAGGTATAGAGCGTACGGTGGCTCCAGTGCGAAAAGAACACCGGTTTAACCCCTTTTGCCTTGGTCCCCCGGCTTATGAGCAGGTTGCCATACTCCTCGGGTGGAGGCAGCGGTGGGAGGTCAAAATAGGCCCAGGCAGCAACCGGAACTACCACCAGCAGCCCGATGGCGATCAACCAGCGGATTATTGTAGTGGCTTTGTGTGGCATCTCTGGCAATCGGTTTGCGGGAAGGCTACCGTATCATGGCAGACTCCGCAGTATTTCCCTTCGAAAAGCTCTATCATGGTGTATTTGGTTGCGCCCTTCTTCACACCGACAAATATCTCCGGATGGCATACCTCGCACCCGTTCCAGACAGTATGTTTTTTGTGGGAGAAGATGATATCAGGCATCCCTTCCATTTTTGAGCCAATGGAAAAATCTTTCTGCCCCGGCAACTGCAAACGCTTGACCGACACCCCTTCAATATAGTCGATGAGCTTGATCTGCCCTTTCTCTTCTGCCAGCTCCCAGTTAATGCCATTGCCGCCGCGCTCTTTGGGGAGTCGATCAGCAAGCTTGTAGAATTCTGCCTCTTTTTTAGAGTTCGGGTTCGCCACATGACACCGTTCGCAGCGCTTCAAGTCGCCACGCGAAAATTCCTTGGCACATGCAGAAAAGACCTTTCTGTCCTCGACGATCATCTTGTCGTTGTGGCAGACGCCACAGAAATAGCCGCGCATGTTGTCGGCAGCCTTGATCTGGGTATCTCCCCCCTTCATGGCAAATCCGATGTCAACATGGCACAGGCGGCAGGTAAACCGTGCCCGATGCGACCAGTGATCAAACTCAACAGGGGCAAGACCAACCTTTGAGGAAAAGTTGTTTATTACCACTTTGCCGTAATCAAAAGGCTTGGGCTTCTTTTTCTTTGTTCCGGACTGAGCAAAGGCCAGTCCTACCAGGCAAAGGAGACAGATGACTGCCAGCAGAAACCGTTTCATATACACCCCCATCAAAGTATTGCTAATTACGGCGGACAAACATAGTAAGCCACTCACTGATACAGTGTCAATGGCAAATAAAAGTTTTTTAACAACGCAGTCTTATCAGCAAACAGTTCTGTCTTGTCCTTGATTTTCCGAAGAGTTTGCGATAATAAGACGCAACCCATTTAACTTAGATAGGACTTGCTTCATGCCAAACAAATCAGTTGAGCTTTCAGCTCCAGCCAAAGTTAATTATCGCCTTGATGTCCTAAGCAAAAGGCCTGACGGCTATCATGACCTGAGAATGATCATGCAGAGAGTTGACCTCTGCGATACGATCCGCATCAACCTGACCGGCTCCACAGGGATTACGGTAACCTGCAACCGCAATAGTGTGCCTGACGGACCGGAAAACATCGCATGGCGAGCCGCCAAGGCAGTGCTGGACCTTTCCCAAAAGCCGGTCGGCGTTGCAATCGACATTGATAAAAAAATCCCGGTTGCAGCTGGACTCGGGGGAGGAAGTAGTGACGCGGCAACCGTGCTCATGGGGCTTAACAACCTGCTCGAACTTGGACTTAGCACCGAACAACTAATGGAGATCGGAGTCACTCTGGGAGCCGATGTCCCTTTCTTTATCTTCGGAGACACTTCGATTGCCGAAGGTATTGGGGAAAAACTCACCCGGATCGAAAAGATACCACGACCGTGGATTGTGTTGGTGAACCCCAATGTTCATGTTTCCACTGCATGGGTATATAAAAATTTGCAATTGACAATAGGAAAAGATGTCAATACAATGCCTAACTTCTTTGACAACATTGCAGAACTCTGTGCCGTTCTTGGAAATGATCTTGAATCCGTCACCATATCCCGCTTTCCGGTGATTCGTGACATCAAGAACCTTCTCATACAGTACGGGGCAGCGGCCTCCTTAATGTCCGGCAGCGGGCCAACAGTGTTCGGTATCTTCGAGGACGAAGCTGCTGCCCGTGAGGCGGCAAAGAAAATTGCCACTGAGCACAACTGGTTCACAGCGGCTGTCAAAACCTTGTAATACTGTAATATAGCATTCATCAATAGACTAAGTTACGGCTTAGCTCCTTTTGTTGGGGCGTCGCCAAGCGGTAAGGCACCGGATTTTGATTCCGGCATTCCCAGGTTCGAACCCTGGCGCCCCAGCCACAACTTCTGGAACGACAGTATCAAGCGCCCCCAAAAGGGGCGTTTTGTACGAATCGTCAAGGTATCTGCGACCATGGAAGACAAAATCAAGGTTTTTTGCGGTAACTCAAATCCTGTCCTGGCAGAGAAGATCTGCAAAAGTCTCGGCGTTCCTCTTGGCTCTGCAAAGGTCAAGACTTTTTCTGACGGCGAGATTATGGTTGAGATTGGTGAAAACGTCCGGGGCAGAGACGTTTACCTGATCCAGTCGACCTGCGCACCTACCAACAACAACTTGATGGAACTGCTGATCATGATGGATGCTGTCAAACGGGCATCTGCAGCAACCATCACTGCCGTGATTCCGTATTACGGCTATGCGCGCCAGGATCGCAAGGTGGCGCCACGCACTCCGATTTCCTCGAAGCTGGTTGCCGACCTGCTGACCACTTCAGGAGCAGACAGGGTTGTAACGGTTGATTTGCATGCCGGCCAGATACAGGGCTTTTTCAATATCCCGGTGGACAACCTCTATGCGGCACCAGTAATTCTCAGCCACCTCAAATCGCGTTTCCCCGATAGCAATGAGATCGTCATGGTTTCTCCGGATGCCGGGGGGACAGAGCGCGCTCGAGCCTTTGCCAAACGGCTTGGCTGCACACTTGCTATTATCGATAAACGACGCACCGGACCCAATGTTGCCGAAGTAATGCACCTGATCGGTGAAGTGCGCGATAAAACAGCAATAATCCTTGACGACATGATCGATACAGCTGGAACGCTCACCCAGGCAGCCAAAGCCCTCAAGTCTCACGGCGCCAGGGCAATTCATGCATGCGCTACCCATGGCGTCCTCTCTGGTCCGGCCATAGACAGGATCAACTCATCAGATATCGAGGAACTCATTATCACCGATACTGTGCCGTTGGGCGATAAATCGCTACAGAGTAACAAAATTAAAGTACTTACGTCGGCTGAGCTCCTTGCTGAGGCGATTCGTCGTATCCATGAGGACGAATCAGTCAGCTCACTATTTGTATAAACCAAACCGATAATCAACCGTCCAAGATTCCAACTGGAGGATTTTATGGCACAGAACGAAATTACACTTCAACCGAGAACACAGAGCGGCAAGAACGGCTGCCGTCAGCTGAGAGCACAGGGACTCATCCCTGGGGTCGTCTACGGCAAAGGGATTGAGTCAACTTCAGTCACCCTGCACCCGAAAGAGCTGGGCGCTGCACTCTCAGGCCAGAGCGGCCAGAATACCCTGCTCACCATCAAAGGGTGCGGAAGCCTCGATGGCAGCTTGGTGATCGTAACCGACCTTCTCAAGGACCCGATCAAACGCAACGTAAAGCATGTCGATTTTCACAAACTTGACATGGCTGACAAGATCCGCGTTCATGTCCCTGTCAAACTGGTTGGAACTGCTATCGGCGTTAAAGAGGGTGGCATGCTGGACTTCCCGACCCACTCACTTGACATCGAATGCCTTCCCGGGCAGATCCCGGAAAGCATTGAAGTGGATATTACCGATCTCACTATCGGTCACTCCATCCACGTTTCAGACCTCAAATTGACACAGGGCGTTAAAGTTCTGCTCGACGGCAGGGCATCCATAGTAAGCATCCTTGGCAAAGCCAAGGAAGATGCACCGGCAGCCGAGTAATAACGATCGAGCCCGGCAGCAGGGAATAAGATGTCAGGCAAACTGCTTGCCGGGCTGGGTAATCCCGGCACCAAATACCTCTGGACCCGCCACAATGCTGGTTTCATGGTAGTGGATCGTCTTGCGCACCATGCAAATGTCGCCATAACCAAGAAGGCATTTTCAGGCCTTTACGGCGAAACGACTTGCTGGGGGGAACGTCTCCATCTCCTTAAACCTCAGACATTCATGAACCTCTCCGGCCGTGCTGTATCTCCTGCATTGCATTATCACAAGCTGACCCTTGACGACCTGATTGTCATCCATGATGACCTTGATATCCCCTTCGGCCAGATAAAACTTAAAAAGGGCGGCGGGCATGGCGGACATAACGGCCTCCGCTCACTGCTTCAAGAACTTGGCAGCGGAGAATTCACCAGAATCAGGGTCGGCATCGATCGCTCTAAGTTCGGAGATACTGCTGATTATGTCCTCTCCCCGTTTTCTAAGAGTGAGATGGCGGAACTCTCAACCCTTTTAGACCGTATTGTAGATGCGATCGAAATGCTGGTCTCAGAAGGCCTCCCCAAGGCAATGAGCATTTACAACAACAAGGATTTACTGGCCGGATAAAGAGTGGCTGGTCAATCACAGGAAGGACATATAAATGGCCCTGAATTGCGGCATAGTCGGCCTGCCAAATGTTGGGAAATCGACTATTTTTAATGCTCTGACATCGGCAGGAGCCGAATCAGCCAACTACCCATTTTGCACCATTGACCCGAATGTCGGCATTGTCCAGGTCCCGGATCGCAGACTCGATCAACTGGCTGAGATAGTAATCCCCCAAAAGACGTTGCCGACAACAATCGAATTTGTAGACATTGCCGGTCTCGTCAAGGGCGCCAGCCAGGGTGAGGGGTTAGGGAACCAGTTTTTAGGCCATATACGCTCCGTAGATGCAATTGTCCATGTTGTCCGATGTTTTGAGGACGAAAATGTAGTTCATGTCAATGGCTGCGTTGACCCAGCCGGAGATATTGAGGTGATTCAAACTGAACTTGGCCTGGCAGACCTTGATACTGTTGAGAAAAAACTACTGCGGGTAGAGAAACAGGCCCGGAGCGGAGACAAGAAAGCCAAAGATGAGGTTGACTTCTATATTCGCGTCAGAGATCTGCTTGGCGAGGGGAAACCGGCACGCGGCATTGCTGAAAGCGACGAAGAGATTGTATGGCTGCGCGACCTGCATCTGCTTACAGACAAACCGGTACTCTATGTTGCCAATGTCGCTGAAGACGATCTCGAAGGCAAGCACCCAGCAGTGGCTAAAGTAATTGAGATAGCATCACGTGAAGGCGCCCAAGTAGTACCAATCTGTGGCCGCATTGAAGCAGAGATCGCTGAGCTGGAAGGTTCGGAAAAGCAAGAATTTCTTGCAGACCTCGGATTGAAAGAGTCAGGGCTGGAGCGTCTTATCAGGAAGGCTTACGAACTGCTCGGCTTGATCACCTACTTTACAGCCGGGGTCAAGGAAGTTCGGGCGTGGACCGTTATTCGTGGCTCGAAAGCACCGCAGGCTGCGGGCGTGATTCATTCGGATTTCGAGAAAGGCTTCATTCGTGCAGAGGTCATAGCTTTCGATGACTTTATTGCCTGCGGCGGGGAATCAGGTGCCAAGGAAAAGGGACTGCTTCGCCTTGAAGGTAAAGAGTATCTGGTTCAAGATGGCGATGTCATGCATTTTCGTTTCAACGTTTGACAAGATGCCGACATATTACCCAATATGCAAAATGGGCGATCCAACGATCGCCCATTTCCATATCCTATAAACGTACAACTCACGCAACAGCTGCCACTACTCGCTCCAGCGAACGGCGGCTACTGATAACCCCCCTCGCAATCCTCAAACTGCGCGCTACTGAAACCCACTCACCTTTATCAAGATAAGCAGATATCAAGCCCCCTTTGATCAAACCATCAAGACACGACTCAAGAGCCACTGAACAGGTATCATCGTTACAGCGTACAAGAACAACCATCGTCATCTCCTCCTCTGGAAAACGTGAAAATGTTGCCTATACGGGTTTGAGACAGATTTATTCTATCAGGCAGATGACAGGATCGCGGAAGGACTGCAGTATAACGTAGCCTAAAATATCCATGCAACAGTTTTTTTTAGTTAATAAACATTATTCAATTAAGATCGCACCCTAAAAAAATTAGGAAAACACTGGCGAAGATTCTTGCTCCTCAACCAAGCGTCGGTCCTGGCCGAGATAAATCCCTCCTGAGCCACGTACCGGATCAAGCCCAATGGTGACCCAGCGGTTAGCTCTTTCAAAGCCGATGATACGGTTATCTCTTATCAAATCATCGAGGTGATAATTCATAACCATGTCGTAAGTACCGTCCAAATACCGCACAAGGATCATCATCTCACAATCCCCTTTCTGCAAATTTTCCTGGCTGCTAACAGATATGCACAAACAATGCGAATACGTCTAAGCATTTAAATAACCGAACTTTAAGAGAGCGCATAAAACTCGACACAATCCCCTGTTTATGCAAAATGTAAGAAAAGACGACAAAAATCAAGATTAAAATTATTAAAATATTTCTGCGGGAAGATCATTAATACCGGCGAGAAACAAAAAAGGCCCGCCTGTTCAGCGAGCCTTCTTTGTTTCAATCAATGATCGTTGTCATGCCAAAGCAGCCCGAAGGTCGTCTTCAGCATTGGTGATCGGACCGACATTGAAGTTCTCTACCAGGAAATTGAGTACATTGGGCGTTATGAAAGCCGGCAATGTCGGACCAAGCTTGATGTTCTTGATCCCCAGATGAAACAGGGTCAGCAGAATGACAACTGCCTTCTGCTCATACCAGGAAAGGATGAAAGAAAGCGGCAATTCGTTAACCCCGCAGTTGAAGGCGCCGGCCAAGGCGACAGCAATCTGGATTGCTGAGTAGGCATCATTGCACTGCCCGATGTCGAGCAGGCGAGGGATACCGCCAATGTCGCCAAAATCAAGTTTATTAAACCGATACTTGCCACAGGCAAGAGTCAAAATGACACAGTCGTTGGGCACTTTCTCAGCAAATTCGGTATAATAATTCCGGCCAGGCTTGGCGCCATCACAGCCGCCGATCAAGAAGAATCGCTTGATTGCGCCTGCTTTAACGGCATCGATCACCTTGTCGGCAACCCCAAGCACTGCGTTATGTCCAAATCCGACGAGAATCTCCTGGCCGGGATTTTCCGGGAAACCTGGGAACTCTTGCGCCTTGGCAATTACAGCAGAGAAGTCCCATCCTTCGACATGCTTAACATCAGGCCACTGTACCAGACCCCAGGTAAAGAGTCGGTCTTTGTAAGAATCAGCCGGGCGCTGAATGCAATTAGTATTGAAAATGATGGCCCCAGGGAAATTGACAAATTCCTTGGCCTGATCCTGCCAGGCACCGCCGAAATTGCCGACCAAATTGGAGTATTTCTTGAGCCCAGGATAGGCATGTGCCGGGATCATCTCACCATGGGTATAGATGTTCACCCCTTTCCCCTCGGTCTGTTTCAGCAGCTCCTCAAGCATCTTAAGGTCGTGACCGGAGACGAGAATCGCCTTGCCTGCGCGGGTTCCGAGGTTAACCGGAGTCGGTACCGGGTGGCCATAGGTCTCGACATGCCCTTGGTTCAGGATTTCCATGGTACGCAGGTTATGCTTGCCACATTCCATGGCAAGCCCCACGAAATCCATCAGCCCCAGGCCAGTATCGGTAGTAGCAGCCAGTGCCTTGTGAAAAAAGGCGAGCACCTCTTCATCGGTTCTGCCGAGAATCAGCGCATGGTCCATATAGGCAGCCATCCCCTTCAGACCAAAACTGAGAATTTCAATTACTGAGCGGATGTCTTCGTTGACATGCAGGGAATTAAGACCATGTTCTTCACCTTGGCGAATAAGTCCGGCAAGGTCCGCTGCCGGCGCAAAAACAGCCTGAGCTGCTGTGATCTGTGCCGGAGCAAGCCCTTTCGCGCTGCAGGCACTCTCATAAAGCGTCTTGGCCTGCCCACGCAACTCAATGCCTTTGCGAATAGCTTTCTCTATATGAGCCGGGTCAAAATCAACGTTGGTAACGGTGGTAAAAAGCCCCTCAACAACAAAGCGGTCAATTGCCTCGTCTTTAGCGCCCAATTCACGGGCCTTGGTTGCATATAGCGAGACCCCTTTTAGAGTATACAGTAGTAAATCCTGCAACGCCGCAACATCAGGCTTCTTGCCGCACACCCCCGAAATTGAACACCCTACCCCGTTCGCAGCCTGCTCGCACTGGTTACAAAACATACTCATTGTTAATACCTCCCTCTCTTAAATTCGGTTTCGGTTGGTTACTATAAACTCTACCATCTTTTGCCACTGGCGCATTTTGCTGGTGAGGTCAAGTTACAATAACCAGCTTCTGCTAACCTTGACCTCGGTCAAGAAACGCGATTTTCGGAGATGGCGGTTTGTGATACAGTGCAATTGAGGGGTGTTGCTATGAAGTATCGTGTGCAACTGGTAGCAATCACAGCATTGGTAGTTTTATTCTCTTCCGGGGTCGCGTCTGCAGTAGAGGATGAGCCGCTAAGCCGCACTATTCCGGCACTGTCCGGTTTCAGCAGAAAACTGGAACCAGACAAGCTTCTTACTTCTGGCGGCCTTGCTGTTAAATCCGGACCAGCGCTCACAGTAGAACCTGAGGTAGGGGTCAGCCATACGGCACACCAACGCGAATTGGGCAGCGGCTATGAGGATATCACCCACAAGCTGCATGCCCAGGCCGGAGGCAAGCTCAGACTTTCCGACATGTTTTATCTGGGATTTGCGACGAAGCTGCCGATTTACAATTACGGAACAACCGAGGGACGCACCCCCGGAGGAGCTGCAACGCCAGCCACTCCCGGACGCCACGAAATCCTGCGCCTGTCACCGAACAACCTCACCTGGACCGGTGAATTGGGTCTGCGTCTCGGACGCCAAATAGACCTGAATCTTTACTATGATCAGAACGTTCTCAAAGGGCCACTCCAACCGGGGACAAAGTCCGACGAAGAAGTGATTGGCACCAGGTTTATTTTACGTTTCAAATAAAAAAAGGAGGTAACGCAAGCGTTACCTCCTTTCAGACACTTTTCTGCTCAGATATTATTTGTGGCACTCTTTACAGGAAGTAGGCCCCTTCTTCATGTCAGCGTGACAACCCTTGCAGTTCTTATGCGCCCAATCCTTACCAAATCCGGCGATTTTACCAGGAGCTTGCTCATGGCACTTCTTGCAGTCACCAGCTGCAGCCTGATGGGCTTTGTGATTAAACTTTACCCCCTTCTTCATCTCGATCACATCTGCGGCAAAAGCGGTTCCGGCAAAGGCAACAAGGGCAAACATGGCAATAATAATTCTTTTCATCTGGGTTTCTCCTTTAATGGCGTTGTTTGTACACCTTGAATCATCTTGTCTTGTTCACTAGCCATGCCAAACCATAACCAAAGCAACAACAACCTGATATCGTTACACTTACGATACAACTCTTGTATTTACAATGACCCTTTTCCACCGCAATTGAGGTAACGATTTCTTCTTTTGAGATAGAGTAAATTTTCCGAGATCGATAGTTATGCGCCTTGAAATCAATTGATAACAGCATCACGGTAATCCGCTTGTGCAGGCTTATTACCTGTTTAACTTGCAAACCTCTTCTGTTATGATGCCCAACCATGTCGCAATACTTTTTTCCGGAGGAAGAGTATGAGCAAGAACTGGAAGATCGAAACCCAGGCCATCCAGGGGGGATATGACCCGAAACCTGGCGATCCGCGGGTTGTAACCATCTGTCAAAGCACTACATTCAAGTACGACAGCGCTGATTATGTGGCGAAGCTGTTCGACCTGGAAGTCGCGGGCCATTTTTACACCCGTCTGGGCAACCCGACCACCGACGCCTTTGAAAAGAAGATCGCCATGATGGAGGGAGGGGTTGCAGCCCTTGGCACCTCGTCAGGACAGGCTGCCACAACACTCTCCATCTTCAATATCTGCCAGGCAGGCCAACACTTTATCACGGCAAGCACCCTTTACGGCGGCACCTACAATCTCTTTGCCGCAACACTCCCCAAGATGGGAATCGAGGTGACCTTTGTCGATCCGGAAGCGCCGGCAGATGAAATCCTTAAGGCGTTCCGCCACAATACCCGCGCCGTTTTCGCCGAGACCATCGGCAATCCAGGGCTCAATGTCCTCGACTTTGAAAAATTCAGTGCAATTGCTAAAGAGAAAAAAGTCCCTCTGATCATTGACAGCACCTTTGCCACACCTTATCTCTGCCGCCCGTTCGATTTCGGCGCCAACATCATTGTCCATTCCACCACAAAGTACATTGACGGCCATGCAACAAGCGTAGGCGGCGTTATTGTAGATGGTGGCAACTTCAATTGGGACAACGGAAACTTTCCGGAACTGACAGAGCCGGATACCAGCTATCACGGACTCCAGTATGTAAAAACCTTCGGCCCTGCTGCCTACATCATCAAGGCGCGGGTGCAGCTGATGCGTGACTTGGGGGTTTCGCCTGGACCAATGAATTCTTTCATGTTTAACCAGGGATTGCAGACTTTGCCGTTACGGATGCAACGCCACAGCGACAACGCCCTGGCAGTGGCAAAACACCTGGAGGCACATCCCGCAGTTAGCTGGGTCAGCTATCCGGGCTTGCCGAGCCACCCAAGCTTTGAGCGGGCCAAGAAATACCTGCCGAAAGGGTGCAGTGGCGTACTCACCTTCGGCATCAAGGGTGGCGCCCCTGCCGGCAAAATCTTCATGGAGAGCTGTCAACTTATCGCCCTGGTGGTTCACGTCGGCGATGCCCGGAGTTGTGTTCTGCACCCAGCAAGCACCACCCACCGCCAGCTCAGCGAGGAGCAGCAGATATCGTCAGGCGTTACTCCTGACCTGATCCGGCTTTCCGTTGGCATCGAGCATATTGACGATATTATTGAAGACATTGATCAGGCATTGGCCAAGAGCCAGCAACCATAGCTTCCCACTAGGCCAACCGCTCCAGTTCCTGTTCACACTCCTCAGCCCGCCCTTACCGGCGGGCTTTTTGTTGCATGCTCCCCAACTTCCCGCTCGACAAAATCAGTTTTTTCCAATATTATTCCGCCGGAAACCGTATACAGAATACACAGGCACTGCTTTGTTAATATCCCCATGGAAAGGAGTTAGATGCAATGGCAACAAAACCGTTTGTCTACCAGGACCCTTACCCGCTCGGCAAAGATGAGACCAAGTACCGCAAGATTGAGGGATCAGAGCAGTATGTAACCGTGGAGCAGTTCGCCGGAAAAGATGTTGTCCGGGTGTGCCCCGAGGCATTGACGATCCTCGCCAATGAGGCTATGCGTGATGTTTCGTTCCTGCTACGCCCCACACATAACGAGTCGGTGGCCAAGATCCTCCGCGATCCGGAATCATCACAGAACGACAAAGGGGTTGCACTCGCCTTTCTGCGCAACGCCGAGATTTCTGCCAACTTCGAACTCCCGATCTGCCAGGATACCGGTACAGCTACGATCGTCGCAAAAAAGGGACAGCAGGTCTGGACCGGCGGCAAGGATGAAGAATACCTCTCCAAGGGGGTCTACAAGACCTACACCGAGGAGAACCTCCGCTACTCCCAGACCGTAGCGCTTGATATGTACGAGGAGATCAACACCGGCACCAACCTGCCGGCTCAGATCGACATCCAGGCAGTTGACGGCGACTACTACAAGTTCCTGTTCATGGCCAAAGGGGGCGGCTCGGCCAACAAGACCTCCCTGTTCCAGGAAACCAAGGCACTGCTCAATCCTGACACCCTGGTCAAGTTCCTGGTCGGCAAGATGAAGTACCTCGGCACTGCAGCCTGTCCGCCGTATCATATCGCCGTTGTTGTCGGCGGCACCTCTGCCGACGCCTGCATGAAGGCGGTTAAACTGGCCTCTGCCAAATACCTCGATGAACTCCCAACCAAAGGCAACGAGCACGGCCAGGCGTTCCGCGATCTGGAACTGGAGGAAAAACTCCTGCAGGAGGCCTACAAGCTGGGCATCGGCGCTCAGTTCGGCGGAAAATACTTTGCCCACGACATCCGCGTCATCCGTCTCCCCCGCCACGGCGCCTCCTGCCCAGTGGGAATGGCTGTTTCCTGCTCAGCAGACCGCAACATCAAGGCAAAAATAACCAAAGAGGGCCTGTTCGTCGAAGAGATGGACCGTAATCCCGGCCGTTTCATCCCTGAGCAGTATCGTGGCAAGCATAGCCACGGCGTCAAGATTGACCTCAACCAGCCGATGAAGGATATCCTGGCCGAACTGACCAAGCATCCGGTATCCACCCCGCTGTTGCTGAACGGCACCATCGTAGTCGGCCGGGACATTGCCCACGCCAAGTTCAAAGAGATCCTTGACTCCGGCAAACCGCTCCCAGAATACCTCAAGAACCACCCGATCTACTATGCCGGTCCGGCCAAAACTCCGCCGGGCAAAGCATCCGGCTCGTTCGGCCCGACTACTGCCGGAAGGATGGACTCCTATGTCGATCTGCTCCAGGCCAATGGCGGCTCCATGATCATGATCGCCAAAGGAAACCGGAGCCAGCAGGTTACCGATGCCTGTAAGAAGCATGGTGGCTTCTACCTCGGCTCTATCGGTGGCCCGGCTGCAGTTTTAGCTGAAGAGAACATCAAAAAAGTGGAGTGCATCGACTTCCCTGAACTGGGAATGGAAGCAGTCTGGAAGATTGAAGTGGAAGACTTCCCGGCATTTATTCTGGTTGATGACAAAGGAAACGACTTCTTTAAACAGCTGGGCCTCTGATGGTAACGCCCCTCGGTAAATTGCTACCGGGGGGAAATAATCAGATGGGAGGAATGATATGATAAAAGCAGTTATTGCCTCACTTTTACTTCTTGTGACAGCTGCACCTGCCTTGGCGGTTGACCCAGCTAAAGCAGGTACCAATCTTGGCAATGTTCGGGGTGGCGATTTCAGTAAGGCCCGATCCATAATCGATAAGAACTGTACCACCTGTCACAAGAGCTCCAAAATTGACGAGGCGTTGTCAGCAGGAAAAGATATGTCGGCAATCCAGAGAGAGATGGAGACCCGCGGCGCAAAGCTGAGCGCCAAGGAGCGTGAAGTACTAGGGATTTACTGGAAACAGAGCCCGCTCAAAAAGAAATAACCTTAAATCTCAACGCGACAGGGATTGAGTGCCTGCTTAAAGCTCTCAATCCCTGTCAGATTCCGGTCATTTCCTGAACCTTCAGATCCAGATCATCAACGTTCACCCTCTCGACTTTTCCGTCTATTTCCTCAGCACGAACCAGACCATCTTCGATCCATTTCAGAATCAGCCCCTTTTCCAAACCGAACTTCTCGATAGCCTCGTTGAGGGAATACCAGGTTTTTTCAAATGACATGGCCATCTCCTTCCGCTGCATTGGCTTTTTTATAAGTATACCACCCCACCAGCTTTCCGCATGATTTACCAGAAATGACGCGTATTACTCTTGTTCGCTCGACCTTCTGGCTGGCCTGAAGCTTTTATTTGTTCTCACAATTGGCCGTTCTCGTACAGATTCTTTTACTTGTGCAGGTAAGGCAGGCGGTGGCAGTGTTGCCGCAGCTGCAGGCGCAGAGGCTTGCTGGGACGGAACTGCAACTGGTGAGGCCTGCGGAGGTTGCGGTTGGTCACTCTTTTGCTCAGGGATTCCAAGATCGACCGGTTTCGCCTTGGCACGATACCGGTCTGGAATCTCATAGATGCTGTTGGTAAAATGGGTGGTTCCTTTGGAGTCGGTCCAGCGATAAATCTCACCATATGCCGTAGCGGCTATCAACAAGAGAAAGATTGTAAGTTTTTTCATGAGCATCCCCGCTTACGCTGATTATCTGATCAAATACGGTCGGAATAGAAAAGGCCCCGCCAAACGGAGCCTTTTATTGAAAATCTGCCTGAGAGGCGTTAGATGCGGGTTACATTTGATGCCTGAAGACCTTTTGGCCCTTTAACGATTTCGAACTGCACCGTATCGCCTTCAGCAAGGGACTTGAAGCCATTGCTCTGGATTGCGGAAAAATGAACAAAAACGTCATCGCCATTATCCTGCTCAAGAAAACCGAACCCCTTGCTGTCATTGAACCATTTCACTCTGCCTGTCGTCATTCTTGTTTCTCCTTCTGCTTCTTATGTTTTTAATGCACCGGCAGCTGCCGATGTCCTGCCATCCGGCCTAGAAACTTTAAAATTGACTAACCTTAACATACATCCATGTGAAATCAAGATTTTTTTGTATACGCCTGTTTTTTCTTGATTCAGGCAGAAAATATCCCTATCTTTTGCGGCATAAAGTCTTTTTTTGAAAGAATAAGGTTCTCGTTGATGAGTGAAAATATCAGGGAACAGGTTCGTAAGTCCCAGCTGGATTCTGAGACAACAAACGCTGCCTGGATTAACGGCTACACCTTACTTGGGGGCAAGGTCTTCTGTGCGGACAACTGCAGCAACTGCTGTTCGCTGGCAGTGAACTGCACTTGGCCTGAGACTCTGGGGATTAGCGATGCAATCACCGATGATAGCTTGCAACGGCTAAAGGACCATCTTAAGCAACTGCGGGCAATACTGGCAATGGCAACAGACTTCAAATCGTACTTGAAAATGCACCGGCAGGAGGTTGGCCCCTGCCCCTTTCTCGTGCGAGGCTCTTGCAGCATCTACCAGGCCCGTCCTTTTTCTTGCCGGGCACTCCTTGCAACCAAGGAAAGTTTCTGGTGTGGCGCCGATTTTACTGCGATGTCAAGCGAGGAGAAACGGGCTTTTGTCAATAGCCTCGACACGGAAGTCGTCTTATTCCCCATGCATTACGTAGCTGCCACCCAGGAATACGGCCGTGACCTTGAGAGCCGAATTTCGGCAACCATGGCCCAACATTTCGGTTTCTCTCTATATGGCAACCTGCCACTCATGGTGTTGCTTAATAGTGAATATGACTTGGAAAATACCGTGCGTAAAGGGCATGAAGTCACAGTGGCCCTTCTTGAGCAGGAGGGGCTGCACCACCCCTATCTTGTGACTCTCTCCGGACACTGAAAGAAAGGAGCCCAGGAATGCCTGTCTACGAGTTCTACTGCAGTGCCTGCCACACCATTTTCAATTTTCTCGCAAAGACGGCAGATGCGGAAAGAAAACCGGCCTGCCCCAAATGCCGCAAGCCCGAATTGGAGCGCAAGGTATCACACTTCGCCATATCCAGTGGGAGGAAGGATGAGTCGTCCGGTGGAGAAATCCCCGAAATTGATGAAGCCAAGCTCGAAAAGGCTCTTATGGGAATGGCAAGCGAATTTGATGGGGCGGATGAAAATGACCCGCGGCAAATGGCAAAAATGATGCGCAGACTTTCGGAAGCAACCGGGATGAATCTGGGAGGTGGTTTCGAAGAAGCTATCCGCCGGCTGGAATCAGGAGAAGACCCCGAAGTGGTCGAGGCAGAGATGGGTGATGTGCTTGATGACAGCAACATTGAAAACCTGTTTGCCAAAGATGGGCTCAAAGGGCTGAAGCGCAGATATACCCCTCCCGCTCACGATGAGACTTTGTACCGTTTCGACCTATCAGAGCCCTGATATATTTCGGTGCGGAGCGGTTGCATTGGCTTGTTGATGGTCTATACTTCTCGAAATCAACCCGACTTTGAGAGACCTATGAGTGACATGCAAAAAAATCCCGAGGAACTATTTCCCCAAGCAGGGGCGATAGCGCCACTGCTAGTCAAGGAATCACTGCTAACCAAGGACCAACTCTCTTACGCCATCCGCGTTCGCTCCAAGCTTGCCTCAAAAAAGACTATCATCGACATAATTCAAGAGCTTGGCTATGTTACCGGTGACCAAGTCCGCGATACCTTGCGCAAGAACCGTGTGGCGATCCGCATGGGAGACCTGCTGGTCGAACTCGGCTACATGCGAGAGTCAGACCTGCAAGCAGCCTTGAACCTGCAGAAAGAAGGAGCTTCCGGGATGAAACTGGGAGACCTCCTGGTGGCTCACGGCTTCATTGACGAGCGGAAGCTCCTTGAAGTACTCGCTTACCAACTCGGCTTTCCGCAGGTTGAGCTGGAATTCAGAAAACTGGACAAGAAGCTGTTTACCAAGGCCTCGTTTCAAACTTGTCGTGACCTCCTTTTTGTTCCGGTAGAGAAAACCGGGGATGTTTTTACCATTGCCTTTGCAGACCCACTGGATAAGAAGTCACGGGAAATTGCCGAGTCCATTTTCGGCAAGAACATCAGCCCGGCCATAACCTCTAAACTGGAGATACTGGAAGCTCTCACCAATGCGGAAAAAAATGCACTCCATACGGAAAAAGGTGTTGCCGATGAGAACACGGTTATCGGGATAATCAACACCCTTTTTGATGATGCCATAACCGAAAATGCCAGTGATATCCATATAGAGCCGATGAAAGACCGGATTCGGATCCGCCTCCGAAGGGACGGGGTGATGATGCAACACCGGGATCTCCCCCTTGAGCTGGCGCCTCAGATCTCGAGCCGGATTAAGGTCATGGCACAGGCCGACATTGCGGAAAAACGACGGCATCAGGATGGCAGGATCCTGTTCGAAAGCCGCAAGCACGGCTTCAATCTTGACATGCGAGTCTCCTTCTACATAACGATTTTCGGTGAAAAGATCGTCCTGAGGCTGTTGAACAAGAAAGGCTCTATTCTCGAAATAAACGACATCGGTATGGCGCCTCGCATGCTGGAGCACTTCATCTATGATGCCCTGGACACGCCTACAGGAGTCATGATTGTAACCGGCCCCACCGGATCAGGGAAGACATCGACACTGTACAGCTGTGTCAAGTATCTCAACAACATCAACACCAGCATCATCACAGCCGAAGATCCGGTAGAGTTTGTCATCGACGGTATTTCGCAATGCTCTATCAACCCCAAGATCGGCGTAACTTTTGAAGAGACGCTCCGGCATATTGTCCGGCAAGACCCTGACATAATAGTCCTCGGAGAAATCAGGGACACATTCTCAGCGGAAACGGCAATCCAGGCCGCCTTGACCGGTCACAAGGTCCTCACAACCTTTCATACCGAGGACAGCATTGGCGGGCTTATCCGGCTTATGAATATGGAGATTGAGGCGTTCCTGATATCGTCAACAGTAGTCTGTGTCGTGGCGCAAAGGCTGCTTCGATTAGTATGCAACCACTGTGCAGAACCATATGTGCCGACGCCGCTTGAGATAAGCCGACTCGGCTATATGGCGCCCGAGCTGGCTGGAGCTGAATTCCGAGAAGGAAAAGGCTGCAAGGAATGCCGCTTTACCGGTTTCAAGGGGCGAACCGCCATCTTCGAGCTGCTGGTTTTGAACGAACCGGTAAAAGAGGCAATACTGGGTGATAAAAGTTCTGCGGAAATCCGTAGGCTCAGCATGGAAACCTCCGGACTGGTCACGCTCTTTGAAGACGGTCTGGTAAAGGCTGCCAGGGGGCTGATCTCGATCCACGAAGTGCTGAGGGATCTGCCGAGAATCAGCAAACCGAGACCGTTGCATGAACTGAAGAGAATTTTGGGGATATGAGGTTTTTGTAGTTATGACGAGCAAAAAGTCAATTGTCGAAACAATCAGCGAGCACTTAAGCCGCAACACCCTTGATGTCCCGGTGTTTCATGCCGTGGCGCTCAAGCTCCAGCAAGTCCTCGCTAAACCGGATTACACCCTGGAAGAGATATCCCAACTCATTGTTGCCGACCCTGGGGTAGCGAGCCAGGTGCTTAGAGTCGCCAACTCGGTGTTCTATTCAGGCCTGAGCAAGGCGACAACTATTCGAGATGCCGCAATACGACTCGGAGCAAAAGAAGTCTCCAACATTGCGATGCTTGCCACCCAGCAGGATTTTTACCGATCTTCCAACGAACAGTTCAACCCCATCATGCAAACCCTGTGGAAGCATGCCTTGTGCTGTGCCATCGGCACCAAATGGCTTGCCACCAAAACAGGGTACGGCGCCCTTGCTCAAGAGGGTTTCCTGGCAGGACTGCTCCACGATATCGGCAAATTGTTCCTGCTCAAGGTGCTCGATGAGTTGTGCAAATCTGGAGAACTGGGGATTTCTGTTTCACCGGCCCTGGTCAGCGAAGTCCTGAACAGCATGCATGAAGAGCAGGGCTACATCCTGATGAAAAAATGGAATATGCCTGATATCTACTGTGACGTGGTTCAAGACCACCATAACCCGGAGTGGAATCAGACCAATCCGCTCCTCGCCTTGGTTCGGCTTGTTGATCAGGCATGCAACAAGATGGGGATAGGAATGTGCCCGGCACCGACACTAGTGCTTTTTGCAACGACTGAGGCACAAGTTCTGGGAGCAAAAGAGATTATCCTGGCGGAATTGGAGATTGTGATAGAGGACACCTTGCAAATGGTGTCTCAAGGTACCAAATAACCGGCTGCACCGAGCAGGCTTGACACTGCCACCGACTTTAACGGGTACTCATAAGTTGTTTTTTGGCCCCAATCGAGAGTTTTTTTCGTACAGAAAAAAACAGATGGCCCATGAAATTCATGGGCCTATTTATTTACCATTAAGAAAAATCTATGATTCTAGCGATACAACCCTTTTCTATTTGAGAGGCAACTCCATTTCCATGATCAGTCCTCCCCCAGCGGCATTAAATGCACGTAGACTTCCCCCGTGCAACCGTACCGCTCGGTCTGAGATTGCCAAACCGACGCCGGTTCCACCGCTTTGACGTTCGCGTGAGTCGCTGACCCGGTAGAAGGGTCGGAAAATATCGTACAGCACCGTTTCCGGCACACCCGGGCCGTGATCCCTTACTTCTATGTGGGCCCAGCAACGCCCCCCCGATTCCTTTTTGCGCAGTGAAATCTCAACTTCCGTATTTTCTTCCGTGTAGCGAGCGGCATTCCGTACCAGGTTTTCCAGAGCTTGGCGGAGAAGTTCCCTGTTGCCGCTCAAGGTCATTGTGTCTGTTGTCCTGGCTACAACCCGACGATTTGTGCTTTGAGCCTCAAAGTCCACGTCATGGGCGACATCCCTAATCAGGTCTGCGATATCAATATCCTCGCGCTGGCTCATACTGCTGTCGCTTTCAAGCCGGGTAAGCATCAGCAACTGGCCGATCAATTCGTTGAGGCGTTCTGACTCGCGCTCTATGCGATCAAAAGGGGCAGAATGTTCAGGTCCGGCAGACTGCCTGGCGAGTTCAAGGGCCACATTGAGCCTGGCAAGAGGTGAGCGCAATTCGTGGGATACATCCCTGATCAGCCTTTGATGCGCACCGACCAAACTTTCTATTCTTTCAGCCATACGGTCTACATCCCGGGCGAGATCGGCCACATAATCCTTACGGTGTACCAACCCTTCACCGACTCGCGCCGAGAGGTCACCACCGGCAAGCTGCTGGGTAACCTTGCGCAGGCGCCTGAGAGGAAAAGTAAAATAGCGAAAAAGCATAAACCAAGTGATCGCGGAGCAGAGAAGGGCAATAGCAATATACCCCCAAACGCTGCCGCCAGCTAACTTGTCTTGGATCGTAGCGAATTGTGGTGCAGAGTCTTGCTGTGATGTCGCCGGTTGTGCGGGAGCGGTCACCGGTGCTGTCTCCAGGGAAGGCACCGGTTTTGGTTCTGATTTTTGAGAGCTATTTTCAGAGGCGGTTTTGTTTGGAGTTTCCGCGCCGGTACCCAAACGCGATGGGGCACGCTGAGCAGTTGGCGGTTCGGGAGAATTACTTTCAATAGGTTGTGCAGGCTCTCCGCCGCGAAACGGCCTACAGGCAAAAATCTTCTCTACCCCCGACAGGCATTCGCCGTTTCTTACTCCTTCAGGTGCGTTAAAAGCACAGAGATCTCCTTCCCTTTTCCCAATGCAGGCATCCATAGCAACCTTAGGCGGTACCCTACGCGTTCTTGGGGTGACATCTTCTGTGGCTGCCTGATGCTCAGCTTGTGCAGGGAGGGGTTTCTCCTGCTGCGCAACCGAAAATGTAACAAGAGAGGTATAAATGATCAGACCAATAAAGAATGATCTTATGAGCAAAGAAGGTCTTTGTGTTCGCCTTTTGTTAAGCATGTTCAGTGCCCTACATCGCAGCAGAATATAGGTAGCCAATGTTGCGGATGGTTTTGATCCGCTCCGACTGGCCTGACGACGGCCCCAGTTTTTTCCGTAGACTGCTTACATGCACATCGATACTCCGGTCGTAGGCGGTAAGGGTTCGTCCCAATCCCTGCTTTACCAGATCATCGCGTGATACCACCTTACCGACCTGGCGCAACAGAATTTCGAGAATGGCGAACTCCACCGTGGTCAAATCCACTTTCTCGCCTGAGCGAAGCACGGTACGTGTACCGGCAATAAGTTCAACATCTCCAACGATGATCCTGCCGGTATTTGATTGTGTCTCATGAGTCGCCTCCATCCGTCGCAATACCGCCCGAATCCTTGCTACCAGCTCCCGGGGGTTGAACGGTTTTGGCAGATAGTCGTCAGCACCCATCTCCAGACCGACGATTCGATCCACATCCTCCCCCCGTGCCGTCAGCATGAGCACCGGGATTTTTGAGGCTGCGCGAATTTTTCTCAGTACATCGAAGCCGTTTATCCCGGGGAGCATAACATCGAGTACGACAAGAGTATATGAGCCGGAAATGGCTTGGTCAGCTCCGTCCAGACCATTATAGACCGACTCCACAGAAAAACCTTCCGCAGCGAGATAGTCCCTGAGCAGTTCGCACAGATCCTTGTCATCGTCGATGATTAGAATGGTGCTCATTTGTTACCCCTTGCACAAGAGATTGCCAACATCTTTACTATACTCGCACAGTTAGCGCCCTGTTTGTTAAAAATTGTAAAGAATTCCATCGATCCCCTTTGCAAATCTTAACACAACTTACGAAATGCCTCCGCTATTCTTCAAAGTACCAAAGACGATCTCACCAGACTGGGAGTCTACCAGTGGCTGGAGGGACAAAGGAATGTGCGCGAAGACTCCGTGAAAACGACACTGTTTGTAATTACATGGAGATGGGAGTGTTGCCATGAAAGGGAATTGCTTGATACAAATGCTGCTTAGTTTCGCCATATTGCTGATCCTTCCGAAAATTGCCTTTGCCGGTCCAATGTCGTGGAACATCACCAGCGGGGGGGCTTGGGAAACCACGGCAAACTGGGCCCCTTCAAAACTGCCGGCACGGGGTGACGATGTCGACATTAGAGGAGCAGGCGGCAATTCGATCACGTTTGATTCGACTGTCACGATCGGCTCTCTGAAAATCAGCGGCAACTCTTTGAGCCTCAGATCTGGACAGATCACCATTTCTCCCGAAATGCCTCCGCCACCACCGCAGTTCAGCCTTGCTGTCGTAAAGTCCGGTACGGGAAGCGGAAATGTCACCAGTTCACCAAGCGGCATCAACTGCGGCTCGGTTTGCACGGCAGCTTTTGATCAAAATCGCAGTATTACGCTTACCGCAACAGCAGAATATGGATCACTTTTTACAGGATGGTCTAACGGCAGCTGCAGTGGCACAGGAAACTGCACCATCGCCATAAACGGAAACACCGGAGTCATTGCAACCTTTGCGAGCCAGGCATCCGGACTCACAGCTGCGTTTTCGTCGTCTCATGCCGCTCCTTATGCCGGGCAGAGTATCCAATTCACTGATCAGTCGACCGGAACACCGGTCAGCTGGGAGTGGAATTTCGGTGACGGTACAACCAGTACCGTCCAGAACCCTACCCACACATTCCTAACAGCAAACAGTTATACGGTGACATTGAAAGTCACCAATGCAGGTGGCGCTAGCAACACTACTACAAAAACCGTGACGGTCACCTCGACTGGAAGCACCTTCCTGCTAATGAGCGATGCCGGCTCTAATGGGGGAAACCTGCCAATATATTACACTATTGACGGCAGCGGAGCATCTCCGGCCCTTGCCTGGGTCAACCCTCCACAGGGAACCACCAACTATGCACTGGTAATGACTACCCTGCCTGGTGATGGCACAACCCTCTACAACTGGGTGCTCTACAACATCCCTGACACATCGGTCAGCCTTGCAAGGAACAATACCGCTGTCGGCACAGCCGGCAAGACCAGCCATACAGTTCTGGGTTATGCCCCGCCACAGTCCACAGGTCCCGGCTCCAAGGCCTACACATTAACCCTGTACGCCCTTTCCGGCACGCCCAGCCTCCCGGCCGACCCATCACAGGTCACCGGAGATCTGCTCACAACGGCTATTGCCAATATAACCCTCGGGTCAAGCTCACTGAGCCTCAGCTACGCCCGAACGGCACCTGAGCCCGGATTCAGTTGGCAGGCAGCCGACACCGCCATCATCTTCACCAATACCTCCGGGCTCAGCGCCACCAGTTGGTTGTGGGATTTCGGAGACGGCGCAACTGCTACGAATCAGAGCCCAATCCACACCTATCACAATTACGGTACCTACCAGGTGACGCTCACCGTCGGAAACGAATTTGGCAGCAGCAGTATCACAAAGACCATTACAGTGGCCTCTACGGCGCCGATGGGGATGAACAACGTACAAACCATATCAGACGGAGCGCAGCGGACAACCCTGGCTTTTTCAGCATTTGCAATGATGAACGGCAATCTGAACTCACAGTCGTTCTTCCCTCCCGGCAAGGTGGCCGACTACACCGGCTTCCAGTATCTGCGCGACAACGATCTGGACGGTATGGGACACAACACCAGCTTCCTCACCAGGGTTGCTGAGAACGTCATCTACATTCTGAGTGACGAGCAGTTCCGGCAGTTGACAATTCTGGCGACAGCCCAACAGGCTGACATCAGCAGTTACGGTTATGGTCGATTCAAGCTGATGAAAGCCTTCCGGCATCTGCTCAGTGGCGATATCCCTTCCGGATCGACGGGACTCAGCTTGGACGCAGTGAAGAGTGTTTCGCGCCAGCTGTACCTGATCGACGGAAAAATCAGTTATGACCGGGCTCTCCTGTATGCGAACGTTCTCAATGGGATGAGCAGTTCCCAGAAGGCCTACCTGGAAGCCATGAAAGGGAAAGGATGGGCTTCCTGGCCCGACACCTCCATTGAAGGATCCGCAATGAGAGCTGAGATTCAGAGAAAGATGGGAACCCTCTTGAGGCAGTACGGCGGCGATGCCGTTGCGGTGATGACCTACGCCGGTGACCTGTTCAGCTGGTATGCCGGCTCTATCGAGGCAGACGTCTATTTCTGCCCTGAGCGGCAAGGCACCTATTATGGCGGCTTCTATATGAAGGACGCCCCGGCGATCGGCCACGAGGGGTATGCCATCAGCACCTCGCTCACCGCCGATGTCGGCACAGTCTTAAGCGACAGCACCAAGGGATATGTCACGGAGACGCAGGCTGCGCTGATGTCGGGACTGGTGGATACCCAGCGGAACAACCTCTATGCCGGCAGTACAAGTATAGTCTCTATCCGGTTACAGATTGCAACCCTGTTGCGAAAGCTGCTGATAACAAGTGACACTGACAAGTCGATCTTCAATCAGGTGATGAGCCTGTCAGGAACTTACGGCGACCTTGACGGCGAAAATAACTACAACTACGCGACAGTGTTCGCTAACGTGTACCAGAGCCTCGGCACCATGATTCTCAATGGAGAGACCATCGACCAGAAGGCAAAGATCACAGCGCTCTATTCTTCCATTATGAAGGGAAATTACACCGACACCAACGGCAATATCATTGGAACGTACGACTTTTCCGGGTCATGCCCGGCACCGTTCCTTTATTCCGCTCCGTTGGCCGCAACTGATTCCGGATTTGTCGCCAATACTAGTGATACAGCTGTCTATCCACTCTTCGGGCTGACTGCGCCTTAGAAACTTGATAAGCCTGATTCACGAACGCCCCTGCCATCTCCTTACGTGATGCAGGGGCGTTCCTTTATCACAACCAAAGAAAGTCCATGGAGATCACCGGATCTCTTAACACAACTTAATGCAACTTTACGCAACCATGCGGCACCTTGACGCAACTTTAAGGGGGATCGGTGTAGTCTGAAGCTAACAGAAAAGGCAACTGCACGTAATTCCATTCCAAAGGATCACGTCATGAAAACCACACTGATCGTTGCATCGCTCACCATCGTATCTTTCACCTCCTCATTCGCCGCCGATTCCACAAAATCGCCAAAAGGGCAAGGACAGACACTGGTACAGAAAAAAGCCGAGATTGCCCAGCATATCGAGGAGAGAATCGCGAACTCCCAACTGGAGAAATCATGTGTTCAAGCAGCTCAATCACATGACGAGCTTCAGTCCTGCCGGGAAAAGTACCGGCCACAGCGCCCACAGCAAGACAAGGAACGTCGTGATCGGAACCAGTAAACTATTTCACTGAAAGGAGCGAGTCCATGAAATCCAATCCGGTTAAGATCATAACGTCACTGTTTGCATTGCTGATAGCAGTTCTTATTGCCGGTTGCGGCGGAGGGGGCTCGAGCAGTCAGGGAACGACGTCAAATTCAGCAAGCAGCACCACCGGTTCGATTGCGGTAGTGCTCGACTGGAACGCAATTTCAGTAACGGCAAAATCAGTTGCCGCAGCATTGCCTTCCGGTGTTACTACCTTGCGGGTCATTGTCTCTGCCACTGATATGGCAATGCCAATCCAGCAGGATTTCGGTGTCAGCTCTATTGTCAGTAATACCATAACCATCACCGGGGTACCGGTAGGGACTGGTCGGACAGTCACAATAAAGGGGCTTGACGCTTCCGGAAACGAAACACACCAGGGAACCTGCTTATCGGTTACTGTCCAAGCCGGAAAGACAACCGCTGCCGGAACTGTCACCATGAACTCCAAGGGTGTCTCCATGAACATGGAGCAGACCCTGTCCGACGGCGCCCAGCGTACAACGATCGCCTTCTCTGCCTTGGCAATGGTGACCGGCAACATCGGTGCCCAGTCGTTCTTCCCTCCAGGAAAGGTGGCTGATTACACCGGATTCCAGTACCTGCGCGACAACGACCCGGACAACATGGGGCACAACACCAGCTTTCTCACCCGCGTGGCCGAAAATGTCATTTATGTCCTGAATGATTCGCAGTTCGCTAAGTTATCAGCTCTGGCCACGGCGCAACAGGCAGATATCGAGGACTACGGCGCCCAGCGGTTCCCGCTAATGAAGGCATTCCGTCTCCTGCTGGAAGGCACGTTGCCATCAGGCAAAAGCAGCCTGAGCCTGAGTGCTGTGAAGGCTTCATCCCGGGCGCTCTACCTTATTGATGGGCAGATCAGTTATGACCGCGCTGTTTTGTATGCTGAAGTTCTTAATTCGCTTACCGACAGTCAGAAGGCTTACTTTGCCGCCATGAAGGGCAAAGGGTGGAAATCCTGGCCTGACACCAGCGTCGATCCGATCAAATCTGCTGTCGCAGCAAAGATGAAATCCCTGCCACAGGGATCTTCCGTAGCTGTCATGACCTATGCCGGCGATCTGTTCAGCTGGTATGCCGGATCGATAGAGGCCGACGTCTACTTCTGTCCTGAGCGTCACGGCACTTATTACGGTTCTTTCTTCATCAAGGACGCCCCGGCCATCGGCCACGAGGGGTACAGCATTGACGAGCAGCTCACTGCCACGGCAGGGAGGGCGCTGAGTGACAGCAACTATGGCTATGTGGATGCAACGCAGGCAGCAAAGATGTCTGGTCTGGTGGATATTCAGAGGAACAACCTCTACGCCGGCAGCACCAACATAGTCGGCATCAGGACCCAGATCGCCACGCTGCTAAGGCAGCTACTGACCAAAACCGACAGCAGCAAATCGATCTACAACCAGGTAATGGCGCTTTCAGGCACCTATGGTGATCTGGATGGAGAGAACAACTACAACTACGCCAAAGTGATGGCGGAGGTGTACGTGACCCTTTCAATGGCCCAGAAAGCCAAACTGTTCGATCTCCGCAAACAGATCATGGCCGGCGCCTATAGCGACGGCACTCTCTTCGATTTCTCGACCACAGCCACCTATTACCTTTATTCAACACCGATTCCGGATGCGACAGCAGCGTCGTACATCGGCGATGCTTCCATATTTTTCCAATAGTGCAATATCAACCAGAGGAGGAAAAGGATGAAGAGCGCATTAGCAGCAACAATGACGGCAGTGGCATTCCTTGCATCAATGGCATCAGCGGAAACGAATTTTGATCAGAAAAAAACTGCTCAACTCAAGCGAGTTGAGGAACGGATTATCCACCTTCAGGAAGAACGAGCTTGCATTCAGGCTGCCGGCAATCAGGAAGCGCTGAAAGCGTGTCATGAAAAATTCAGAAACGAAGTAAAGACAGACAAGGCAAACAGGAGAAAATAACGATCTGACCAGTTGATACAGGTGGAGGTTACTTATTACCCGGCTCAGGGAGTTCCTGAAAGGGAATGGCCCGTCTTTTGGGGCTATTCAGCAACTCGGCCGGCGCTATGGGGAGCTTGATGGTCAACTGTCGTACGAGTATGCTAGGGCATTGGCCGATATATATCATAGCATGGATACAACCCAGAAAACGAAACTGACAAAACTCCGCACTCATCATACCCGCGAGGAGGGGACTGCATTCCTCTATTCGGACAGGATAGACATGCCGCAGCTGCCTGACTCGTCCTTTCTGTTTAGGACAGGCAAAGAGCAGCCGTCATGAGGCTAAACATATAGATATGGGCAGCAGAAGCGCTCATATGGATTGTTGCCATATCGCTAATGGCAACAAGACAGAAAGTGGCTTGTCCACTCCGGGGCTGGAAACCAGTTTGTCGCAAGTCTAAATAATGAAGACTTGCCAGTCAGTTGATGGGGGAATAATGCAAGAAAAAAGACCTTCATGCTAGTTGCTACAGGCTTAACACGAGAAATCCCAGTTTATGGAGTCCAACCATGCTATTTCCCTCACAATTTGAACGGCAACGGGGTAATCAATGAGGCTAGCAATCTGAGCTTCCGTATCTAAGATGACCGGTCAGTGCTCCCTCTCCCGACCTCTTCTCCCGGCATCAGGTTGACTGTTCCGCCTCTCGTTCCTGAGATACTGGCGCTCATCAGGGGGGAGTGAATGCCACTTATCGCGGAGCGCCTTACGGTCCTCCGAAGGTAGTTTCTTGTACCATCGGTATCGTTCCTTTACCCGGTCTCGCTCTTGCGGCGGCAAGCTTTGAAACTCTTCAGCCTTTTTTTTCAAAAGTTCCCTGCGGTCAGACGGGAGTTCGCGATACCTTCTGGAGCGCTCTTTGATCTCGGCGCGCTCTTCAGGTGTCATCTTACTCAGCCGTTCGGCACCTCTGAGCAACCGTTCCTGCCGATCAGGCGAAAGCCGGTCCCAACGGTCGGCATATCGTCCCAGCAGTTCCCTGTCTTCACGAGGAAGGCTCCCCCATGGAATCCGATTCCCCTGATCACCGAACGCAATCCCGGCAGCAAAGACGATGAGCACCATAACAAGTGAAAAACTAGCGGCCACGGTCTCGCTCCGCCAGCCAGATGAAGAATTCGAGATCTTCATAAAGCTCCAACTGCTCACCGGAAGCCACAACCTCCAGTTCGTCATCCGGGCTTACCGATGGGGGCGTCCGAAGCGGCGAAAGCCAAAGCGATACCGCCACAACAAGGATGGCAAGGGTAGCCACCCCACTGGCAGTAACCCAGCGCGGCACAAAGCCCAGCAAGCTCCGCTCCCGCTTCTCTGCCAACTCCACCGCCTTGAAGCGGCTGCTGCGCAAAGCAATGACAACTTCTTCAGGCAGGCTTTCAGTTGACTGATTTAGGACAATTCGTACCCTTTGCAAGGCGTCTTCATTGTCGATCCGATCTCCACGCATCACCGATACTCCTCCAGAACGTTGCGCAAAGCATTTACTGCACGAAAATAATGGGTCTTAACACTCCCCTCAGAACATTTCATTGCCACTGCGGTCTGGGCGACGTCGAGCCCTTCCCAAGCCCTCAGGAGAAAAGCCTGCTGCTGACGAAGCGGCAACTGGCGCACACTCTTTTCCAGCTGTTGGCCTAGCTCACGATTCAAAAGCTCGGATGCCGGGGTTTCACCACGTGGATCCGCAAAAGCCTCAACTGGATCAAAGCCATCATCGCCATCGTCATGCCCCATCCCGAACCAACTCCGAAACCGGTTCCGGACTGTTGTCCGTCGGTGCCAGTCAGTGATCCGATTCTGGTTGATGCGATAGAACAGTGGCCGCCATTCTTCAGCAGGTCTTGTTGCGTAGCGCCTGACAAAATCGAGCATTGCGTCCTGCACCACGTCCAATGCATCGTCCTGACACCCGGTCGCAAGATATGCCATCCGGAAGGCCCTTCGCTCTACTTCGGCCAGGAAGCAGTTCAGTTCTTCAGAAGTTCCCAGCGCTCACTCCATGACAGCAGAATTTTCCTCTGCCGATATTTAACCTAACGATCAATAAGTTATTAGGTTGACAAAATAATTCTAAATGAAAATTTACGACGAACTCAGGTAAAGAAAGCCAGTCTATGGCCCTGCCTGAGTAGGCGACATCCTGGCCCCACAGTACTTACACTCGGTAAGCTTCCAGGCTTGCATTTCCTGGCAGGCAGGACACTGACGATAATGTCCTGCCACCTCCCTTAAGGGCCCCTGAAATATGATAACCATAAGAGTCGGGGGGAAAAACCCGCAGAGAAATAACCAGAACAACATGCTCCGGCCCTTGGTCGAAGCGATCCAAGCGCCGACCAGACCAGGAACCCCGAAAAAGACAAAGAGCACAATCACCTGCTTAAGCGCGTCAGACATCTTCCCTCCCCTGTTTCAGAATTCCGCGTGCCTGGGTGTCCTCGGAAACGGCACAACATCGCGAATGTTTTCCATCCCGGCAAGGTACATAACCAGTCGTTCAAAGCCTAGACCAAACCCCGCATGAGGACATGAGCCCCAGCGCCGGCTGTCAAGATACCACCAGAGCCCTTCCGGATTAACTCCGGTTTCCAGCATCCTTTGTTGCAACAGATCCAGACGTTCCTCTCGCTGGCTCCCCCCGATTATTTCTCCGACTTTCGGCACCAGCAGGTCCATGGCAGCCACTGTCTTGCCATCATCGTTCTGTCGCATATAGAATGCCTTGATATCTTTGGGATAGTTGATAATAAAAACCGGTCCCCCAACAATCTGCTCGGTAATATACCGTTCATGCTCGGTCTGCAGGTCCAGCCCCCAGGAAACCGGATACTGGAAGGAAACTGGGGCTTTTTCGAGCCGGCCAATCGCCTCGGAATAATCCATTATTGCAAAGGAACTGTCGGCCACTGCGTCAATCCGCTTCACAATCCCCTTTTCGATATGTTCATCGAAAAAAGCCATGTCTGCGCTACACTCCTCAAGGGCGAAGCGGCATAGGAAGCGGAGGAAGTCCTCGGCCAAAGCCGCATCAGCCATCAGATCGGCAAAAGCTATCTCAGGCTCTATCATCCAGAATTCGGCAGCGTGGCGCGGGGTATTGGAATTCTCGGCCCGAAACGTAGGACCAAAAGTGTATATGTCTGAAAAAGCCAGGGCAAACAGCTCACCCTCCAGCTGACCGCTGACAGTCAGACCGGTGGCCTGGGCAAAGAAATCTTCTGCGAAATCCACCTTGCCATCAACCAACGGTGGCTTTTCGAACGGAAGAGTGGTAACCCGAAACAGCTCACCAGCACCTTCGCAATCGTTGGCTGTTATGATGGGGGTATGGACATAGATGAACCCCCTTTCGGCAAAGAAGCGATGAACCGCTTGGGCAAGAGCGGAGCGAGTCCGAAAAACCGCACCAAAGGTATTTGTCCGTGGCCTAAGGTGAGCGATCTCTCGCAGGAATTCGAAGCTGTGGCGTTTCTTCTGCAGTGGGTAGTCCTGATCAGCAGCGCCGATGATCTTAATCTCGGTGGCGCGGAGCTCGATGCGCTGGCCCGAAGCAGGTGATTCCTGAAGCACCCCTGTCACCCTTACCGAGCTGCCGGTTCCCAAACGGCAAACAGCCTCATAATTATCAAGAGCCGGGTCAGCAACCACCTGCAGACTCTCCAGGCACGAGCCATCATTGACAGCAAGAAATGTTATCTCCTTGCCGGACCTTACTGTCCGGACCCATCCAGCGATATTAGTGTCGTTTCCAGGACAACAATCAGCCAACACCTTACTGATCCTCATTCTTACGGACATGCCCGCTCCTTGACCCAATTTTGACTTCTTTGTAGCATAACACAATCCATTCTTACATTGCACCGTAACCCAAAAATTTCTGCTTTACAGGCAGCGGTCAAGGATACTATGGTTACCACGTTATGATAAGAAAACTCTTTACCGCAGGGATACTCTGCCTCACTGTTATCGGCGTCGGACATGCCGCAGACCTGAAAAACTTTGGTGGCATCGGTATCGACGGCATCCCTTGGGCTGACGGCAGGATCGCGGTTCGCCAGCTTGTAGCCGGCGGCCCAGCCCACCTCGCCGGGATAAAACCAGGAGATATCATTACCCATATTGACGGGAAACAAACTAAAGGGAGTGATTTCAGACAAATGGTGGATTATCGTCTAAGAGGAGAAGCTGGAACCAAAGTACAGATCAATATCCTGAGGCCTGGTGAAAAGAAACCGCGGGTCTTCATTCTGACGCGAAGACAACTGGTACTACCTCATAAATAACAAAAGGGAGCTTTGGAGCTCCCTTTTGTTATTTAAGTACTGTTTTACAGATACTCAGCGGCTTGGGTCTACCTGCTTCAAAGCGACCTGTGCCTGTTGAGCAAGAGCATGGTCTAGCGAGGCAAAAAGAAGCGACAACACCCCGTATCCGGCCAGGATGGCATCAGCGCCGGGAAATGCGTGCAAAGAGGGGATTAATCTGATCATAACGCAGAGTATTGTTGCAGCAATGGCGCAAAAGAGATGACGGGCAATCCAGCACGTCAGGGCTTCCCGCAATTTGTAAAGAGGAGCTGATTCGCCGCTATCTCCGAAAGTCGTTATGGTAATCCAGTCGCCATAAATCCTGAGAGCCATGAGACAGGAAACCACCGCAGCAAACGTGAGAGAGATGAATACAAATTGAGACATCTGAATTCCTCCTGTCCATGGTTTGGGCTGAGCTTCAGCCTTTTACACGGACATTACGAAAACGATGCCCAAAATGCAGGTCACGGCATTATTTCAAACTAATCCAAATAACACAGTCATTTAAACATGTTACAAAATGGAAACCATTCATAAGAATTACCAGCAGAGGATTCCTTCGAGGAATATGTTCATTAGCTGAACAACGACTGTGCTGGCACCGGTTTTGAGGTTAAGAACTACTGCTTTTGGTGATAAGCATCACTCCGACGCAAACAAGGGCTATGCCGGTCCATCTGAGCGGCGAAACATGCTCGCCCAGGTAAAACTGGGCAAGAAATGCAACCAGCACATAGTTCAGGGCCTGCATCGGCAGTGCGACAGAAAGGTCTTCCCAAGATAACACTGCCAGCCAGAGAAAGAAGAAGATCGCGAGCATCGCGGTCCCGACAATCAGTTTCGGATTGGTAAGAGCCTGGTAAGCAGCGTTCAAGATGCCGCGCAGGCTCATGGCCGAAATATCGCCCATCTCCTTCATCCCCTTGGCAAGGAGGATATCTCCAACAGTGCCGGCGGTTACAGCCAGCATCATGATTATAAATGTCTTCAGCATTCTTTCACCTCTCCACGATAATTGCGGAGGACAATTCCAGATGACCTGATCTTGTCCATAACCCGGTGGCTGGTCAGTGCCGCGAGTTCATCTTCATGGCGATAGTCAGGCATCCACTTTGAAAGCTCCTGGTCCGGACAGCAGCCAGGATGAAAATAGATCTCCGTTATCCCGTCCTGCACTATATCGAGTGCCTTCAAAAAATAATCCTCTGTCATCTGCCCGGAGTTAAGCAGACCTTTTACTTCCACGCTGTAATTAATGCCAAGCTGGTCGAGCATCGGTCGGCAACGCCTGGCAAGCCGGTCAAAGATGTAGGCGTCGGCATACTTGCCCAGTCTCCGCCTTGGAGCAAGCTCCAGATCCACTCCCAGCCTCTCGCGCGAAAGACGAAATGTGGTTATCCCATACTTCGGCATCAGCTTGCAGAGAATGTCAAAGACGGTCGGGTGCATATGAATATTCAGATGCCCGTCGATGTGGGTCAAAGGCAGGCCAGTTTCGAGAAAGCGGATTATCTGGGCCTCGATCTCAGAGGCAAGCTGCTTTCTGAGAGATCTGACAAAAAAATACCTCATCCCGGCATAAACCGGGTCATGAGTGAAATTGCCGCCCGAGTCAGCCAGAGGAGGAAAACCGGCTCTAGCACCCACCGACCGGCCCTGAACCAACGTCAGGTGCAGCCCGACCTGTAATCCTGGGTTTTGCCGGGCAAGGGCCACGGCCTCTTCAAACCCGTTAGCGCCAACCATCAGCGAGGTGCTGGTCAGCACCCCTTCTTGCCAGCTCTTGATGATTGCCCGGTTCGCACCGCTGGACAGGCCGAAGTCATCGGCATTGACAATCAGCTCCTTCATTTACACTGCTGCGACTGCTTGCGCTTCTTCATGTAATCAAGGTACTGCTTGCCTTCCTTCAGCAGTTTCTTCCGCTCCTGGCTGTCGGTTATCATCTTCATAACACTCCGGGCAATGTACTTGGGGCGGAAATAGAACTTGTTGTAAAACTCCTCGACCGAAGCGAAGATCTCTGCATTGGAAAGATGCGGGTAGTTGATGACACACTTCTGATGGCCGGTGCTGTCGATGAAATCATCGGAAGCGATCCAACCCTGCTCCTGACAAAGGGTATAAAACTCGGTGCCTGGATACGGTGAGGCCAGCGATGCCTGGATGGAGTTCAGATCAAGCTGCTTGGCATACTCGATGGTCTCGCGGATGGTCTCACGGGTTTCCCCGGGAAGCCCCATGATAAAAGCGCCATGGATGGAGAGCCCCAGCTTTTTGCAGTCTTTGGTGAACTGTATCGCCTGCTCCTTGGTCACACCCTTCTTGATGTTCTTCAGGATCTGTTCGTTACCGCTCTCATAACCAACCACCAGATGACGGAGTCCTGCCTCGCGCATGATCTTCAGCGTCTCGTAATCGCAGTTGGCACGGGCATTGATCGTCCAGGAGATGCCTAAAGGCTTGATCAGTTCGGCAACGGCACGGGCATGTTTCCGGTCAGCACTGAAGGTATCGTCATCAAAGGAGAGCTCACGCATCTCCGGAATATTGTCGACAATCCATTTGATCTCTTCATAGACATTTTGCGGCGAACGGGTACGCATCTTCTGGCCGGAAAAGGTCTGCGGCCAGAGACAATAAATGCATTTGGAGGGACAGCCGCGGCTGGAGTAAATGGAAACATAGGGATTCTTGAAATGCGGGATAACATATTCGCTGATCGGCAGATCGCGCCTGTAGACCGGCGCCACAAAAGGGAGAGCATCCAGATCCTCGATAGGGGGACGGTCGGCGGTATGCACCACTTTCCCCTCTTTCCGGAAGCTGATGCCGTCGATCCGCTCCCATTCCCGCCCTTCACACAGCTCTTTTATGGCGTAATCGAACTCGCCGCGGCAAACGATATCAACCGCATCGCCGGCAAACAGCAGCGAATCCTCGGAAAGAATGGTGACATGGGGACCGGTGAGTACCGTGATAGTCGACGGTTTCTGCGCCTTGACTGCCCGCGCGGTAGCAACATCTATTGCCAGTGTCGGCGTCGATGTGTACATGACGACAACGTCAAAATCCTTGGCAATGGCTAGGCAGGCAGCAAGATCAAGGCGTTGAACCGGGGCATCAACCACCCTGCTCCCTTCAATCATTCCTGCCGGGTAGCAGAGCCAGGTTGGGTACCAGAAAGAGGTGACCTCGCGCGAGGCCTGGTAACGGGCACCAGCACCGCCATCGAAATCCTCGAAGGTGGGGGGGTTTAAAAACAACGGCTTCATAACTGCTCCTGAGAACTATTGGCTTTTCAAGGGAAAAAATAAACTCGTAGATTAAAAGTGGGGAGAAAATTTGTCAAGGTCATTATGGCAAGAACTGGTTAATATGGCGGGAATTACCCGAAGAACTTGCTGAACAGCCCCTTCTTTTCTGACTGCCGATGAACCGATATCTGCTGAACGCCTTTAAGGGCGAGACTGTCCCGTGGATTCAACTTCAGGGCCTTCTGGAACTCGCCTTCCGCCAATCCTTCTCTCCCCTCATCCAGCAGCATCCATCCCCTGAATGAGTACGCTTCCGAATGCTTGCCGTTTTGCAGCGATTTGGCCAACAAGGTTCGTGCCTTGTCGAATGATGCCTTCGAACCTTTGTTTGACGGATTGCTGTATATTGCCCAGGCAAGGAACGCCGAATGCAAAGCAACATCCGGTTCAAGACGATAGGCATCCTGGAACGCCTTCTCGGCATTGGCAAATTCGCTCATCTCCAGGAAAACCTTGCCTGACTGAAACTGCACCTTGGCCTGAAGCTTATCGTCTTGCTTGCCATCTAAGCCAACCTTGTCCGAATGCAGGAGTTCGTCGTAACGCTCCTTAGAAACCACGTTCGACAAGGTATTGTAGGCCGTAGACAACACGGACAACACCTCTTGGGCCATCTCCAGCACCGGCCCGGAAAGCTCCATGAGACGTTCCTGCGAATAAGGTCTTGTCTTGGAAAAATATGAATCCTTCAGGGTGTTGAAGGTAAAAGAACCTGGGGTCATCCCCAACAGCTCATAGTAATTCTTCTCTTTGACATATGAATAATCCCGCTGAACCTGTTGCTCGAAGCTTATTACCGAGCTTAACAGCGGGGCCGCCATCCCTTCATTGCCGACGGCAAGTTCAACCGAACCGGAGATTTCCGCCACCAGATCATCAAAGCGTTCCGATTGCTCCTCAACTCCATTAAGATCTTCCTCGATCGGGCGGTTGTAAAGGGCCTTTATCCGAAAGCCGGCCTCCTCCTCGTCACTCGGGGTCAGATTGAGCGTTACGAAGCGCATCACCTTGAGAAAGTAGCAAAAAGAGGCGGCGGCAGCCCGTTGGGTCCCTTGCCCTACAATCTCATGCAGCAGACGCCGTCCGTTAATCAGATTAAGCGTGGCAATATCATCCTGGCTCATTGATACCAAGTTCGCCTGGCGGTAGAAGTTGGCTGTCCTGGCAGGGAACAGGTGACCAAACCGGGAGAGAAAGCTATCGGCATTAAAACCGAGCGCATGGCCGGCAAAAGCCTCATAGAGAAGCTCCGGCAACTGCAGGGGCACAAGCGGCGGCTCCAGTTCCGGCAGTCCGGGGACAAACTCTGCCGATGTATTTACCATGATGGCATCGAGCAGCGTCCGGACCATAAAGCTGCGGGATTCTTCAACAAGCTCATCATAGGGAAGATATCCGGCCTGGGTAAGAAAGATTCGCCCTTCTCCGCTGACCACAAACAGGTTGCGCTCCTCCAGAGCAAGCTTGCCTCTGGCAACCAGATGCGCCGCAAATTCATCGCGGCTTCTTGACAAGAAAGACACCACCCCGCCCTGCAGGATTGCCAGCGGTGGCCCTTGCCTCAGCTTAAGCGTCCCGTTTTTCCCGGAATAGTAGATATCAACCAGTGTTGAGAGCAAAGTGGCGGATTCGCTGCGGGTCTTGGTCTGCCCGGAAAGGGCTTCGTGAATCGCCTTCAGAAAATGCTGCTGACTGAAGGGCTTTTCCAGGTAATGCGTAACGCCGAGGCGCCTCGCCCCTTCTGCAAACTTCTCGCCCTTGTAGTAACCGGTCATGATTACCACCGGCAAAGTGGCGCCTCTCGGTGTCCTGCGCAACCTCTGCAGCACTTCGATCCCGCTTACTTCGGGCAGTCTCAGATCAAGCACCAGAAGATCGACTTCCCGGGAAGCCAGCATGTTCAGAGCTTCGGCGCCGTTTTTCGCCAAAAGCACTTCATGCCCCTGAGCGACAAGAAACCGCTCCAGCATATGAGCAAGAGCTTCGTTATCTTCCGTCAGTAAAATTCGGGTGGTCATTGCGCAATCCCGGAACATCTCCAGATGAGGAAATATTCCTGCCTTTATTTTTCAGATACTTTGTCACAGCTATGTTGTGTTGGTCAAGCGTCGTTGAAAAAAAATGAGTGCCGTCTCTTTTGGCAACAAAGTAATAATATGGCGAAGTTTGCGGCTTCATGGCAGCCTGAATCGCCCCGGCGCTCGGATTGCCGATTGGTCCCGGAGGAAGCCCCTTTATCCGGTAGGTATTGTACGGAGAGAGCCGATGAACATCATCTCCGGAAACTTTCCCGGCAAACGGCCTGACGCCGTAGACAGCTGTAGGGTCGCTCTGCAGCCGCATCCCCTTCCGGAGACGGTTGTAAAACACCGAGGCAATAAGCGGTCGCTCTTTCGGATCAACAGCCTCCTTTTCAACAATGGAGGCCATGGTCACCAGTCGATGACGAGCGCTGCCCCGCGCAAGCTGGGGAGACAGCTGGCCGCAAGCCTTTTCAAACTGGCGCAACATCATTCGCACAGTATCCACAGGTTTCATGTTCGGCATTATATTGTAGGTTGCCGGGAACAGATACCCTTCAACCGTATTTCCCGGGATACCAAACTCCTGCATCACCCCTTTATCACTGCAAGCTGCTAGAAAATCAACCTTGGGGTGGATCCGGCGGCTCTCCAGAAGCTCGGCCAGTTGGTAGATCGAATACCCCTCAGGCACGGCAAAACGATTGGCATATATTTCTCCGGCAACCATCTTGCGCAGGATTTCGCTAAGGGACATCCCATCGTTCAACTGATAGGTACCGGCCTGCACCTGACCATCAATTCCTTTGATTCTCGCCAGGACAACAAGGAGTGTGGCACTGCGAATTACTCCCTTGCGTTTCATCTCCGCTGCGGCGCGCGCCAAAGGGGCCCCTTTCCCGCAATCAACCAGCTGAACATTTGAGCCATCCCCTGGCGGAAGCATCAGGCAACTTACGGCAACCATCGCAACCAGAGCCGATGCCACAATGGCCGAGACAACAGGCTTACGGTACTGTTGCGGAAAAAGTCTGCCCAAAGCTGGTCTCATCCCTTGAATTTGCTCTCAGTGCCGCTTTTCAAGCGGCTGATATTCTCGCGATGCTTCCAGATAACAATGGTGGCAATGGCGATTGACATGAGGAAGATCAGTCCCCTCCGATCAATAAGAGCCACCAGCAGAGGCATAGCGGCCGCCGCCGTTATCGAACCAAGTGATACATAGCGCCACTTCCAGAGCATCAGCGCAAAGATCACCACGGCACCGGCCACCGATAGCGGAGAAAGCGCCAGGAACACGCCAAGGGCAGTGGCAACCCCTTTCCCCCCCTTGAATCGCAGAAAAACGGTATAGACATGCCCGGCGAATGCGGCAAAGGCAGTCAGGGCGAGCCACCCCTCCGTGACCCCGAAATGCCGCGCGACCAGGACCGGGACAACCCCCTTGAGGCAGTCCCCCAGCAATGTCAAGACGCCCACCTTCCAACCCAGGGTACGACTGACATTGGTTGCCCCAATGTTGCCACTGCCGGTGGTCCGGATATCAACGCCACCCATCAGGCGCGCCAGCAGCAATCCGGTCGGGATGGAGCCCACAAGGTAAGCGGCTATTACAATAATGAGTTCAACTGTCACTTATTGCTCCTGACAACGTGATACAAAAAAAACAGGGCATGGTAATGCATTTATTACCCGACTGCAAGCGAGGTCAATCTGTTGCATTGCGTCGGTCCTGCCAGAGAACCAGTGCCGCCATTGCAATGAACACGAGATCGCGACCGATCGCCAGAAGCGGCGGATCCTTGGCCCCCTGCTTGAAGCAGCCGCAATCAATCTCCAGCCCTCTGGCGATGGCAGAGACCATTGCCGCGATAAAAACCAGATTGAGCAGGATGGTGACTGTCGCACCGAGCTTTGCCCGCCAACCGGTAACCAGCACCAAGCCACAGATGATCTCGATCCACGGAATAATCGAAGCAGCAAGGTAATTGCCGAAGTAGGGCAGGAGTCGATAGGCCTCAATGCTACCAGCAAAGGCTTTGGGGTCAGCGACTTTGAGTGCGCCGGCATAGAGAAAAATCGCGCCGAGGACGATCCGGGCAATGGCTACACCGTGCTTGAGGAGCCCGCTGGTCATTGCTTGCCCCCTGCAGTGGGATAGCGGGCATCGCGCCAGGCCGGGAAACCACCGTCGAAATAATAAACCGTTGCGTAACCGGCAGCAAGGAGCTGCTTGCCCAGTTCCACACTGTCCTCGCAGGCATAGCCATTACAGTAGACAACAAGCATGGCGTTATTGGGGATTCGGCCACTGAATTCGGCCACCAGGGTACCGGCCTCCAGCAGCGGCAGGGATATTGCCCCTTTGATATGACCGGCGGCATAGGTGTTCCGGTCGCGGGAATCAATGAAGATCGCTTCCTTCTTGTCGAACAGTTCCTTCACCTGCATCAATCCAAGCGGCAGAGGGATTGCCAACTGAGAAGACCCGGCTGGCGACTTTGCCACCACCTTGCCGCTCCAGGCATTGGCAAGCAGCTTCCAGTTCAGGCCGATGCCGATCATTGATGCAAGAATCACCACCACAATTATTCCCAACAACGACTGTTTAACCTCTGGTTTCACAGCATTTACCCCTCTGTAGTTTTCCGGCAAGCTTATAGTTTCGCCCGTTTCAACAGCAGCGAGTTGGTCACCACCGAGACCGATGACAGTGCCATGGCCAACCCTGCCAGTTCAGGTCTCAGCGTAATACCGAACTTAAAGTACAGCATCCCGGCTGCAACAGGGATCCCAAGGATATTGTAAAACAGTGCCCAGAAAAGGTTCTGTTTGATCTTGGCCAGGGTTGCCCTACCCAGCTTCACCGCCCGGACCACATCCAGCAGGTCATCCCTGATCAGCACAATGTCGCCCGTCTCCTTAGCCACATCGGTACCGCCGCCGATGGCAATGCCGACATCGGCCTGAGCAAGCGCCGGGGCGTCGTTGATCCCGTCGCCAACCATCCCGACAACCAGCCCCTGCCGCTGGTACTCCTGAACCACCTTCTGCTTGCGCTCCGGCAGGACTTCAGCCTCAAATTTGCCAATCCCTGCCTGCGTGGCGATAGCCGCGGCAACAGAGCTGTGGTCGCCGGTGATCATGGTGCAGGGAATACCCAAAAGCTTCAGGTCGTAAATCGCCCGGGCAGAGGTCTCCTTGATCGGATCGCCGAGGGCCGCCAGACCAACCAGCATGCGACCGGCAGCTATCCAGACCAGCGACTTCCCTTCGCGGGCCAGCCTCTCTGCCTGTTCGGACAGCTGGCTTGTTTCCACACCCTCTTCGCTCATCAAACGGCTGTTACCGGCAATGAGGCGCATGCCGTTGTAACTGCAGGAGATGCCGAATCCCCCCCGCTCCTCATAATTGGTCACTTCGCCAAACGATACCCCTCTTTTAGCAGCACCCTCGACAACTGCCTTGGCCAAAGGATGGTTCGATTGTGATTCGGCAGCGGCAAGACATTCCAGGAGTCGCTCCTCGTCAACACCTTTGACCGCAAGCACAGTGCTTAGGGTTGGTCTGCCAACAGTAATGGTACCGGTCTTGTCCAACAAAAGCAGTTGGATGTGGGAAATCTGCTCCAGCACCGATCCCCTTTTTATCAGGATACCCCGGCTGAGGCCAACCCCGCTCCCCACCATGATTGCCGTAGGAGTGGCAAGCCCCATGGCGCAAGGGCAGGCAATGACAATTACGGCAATGGCGAGTTTGAAGGCAAAGAGAAAGCCGTGGCCGCTGAACAAAAACCAACCGGCAAAGGTCATCATGGCAAGCGAGACCACAACCGGTACAAATACAGCCGAAACCCGGTCGGCAAATCTCTGGATCGGCGCCTTGTCTGCCTGGGCATCCTGCACCAGACGGACAATCTGGGCCAGCAAGGTCTCTTCGCCGATCCTGGTGGCGCGAACCCTTATGGTGCCGCTCTGGTTGATAGTTGCCCCGACAACCGCGTCTCCGGCCCGCCTCTCAACCGGCATCGCTTCACCGGTAACCATCGATTCGTCCACCAGGGTGCGACCATCAACCAGCTCGCCGTCAACCGGTATGGTCTCGCCAGGCCTGACAAGCACCACATCGCCGATCTTCAGCTCCGACGCCGCCACATCCCGCTCCGTGCCGTCCACGACAAGCCTTGCCCGGTCGGCCTGCAGCTTAAGGAGCTTTCTCAAAGCCTCGCCGGCCTTGCCCCGGGCACGGGCTTCAAGATACTTTCCCAGGCGGATAAAAGCGATCAGCATGGCAGAGGTCTCAAAGAAAACCCCTTCATGGCTGGCGGAGAGAAAAGCAAACAGCGAGTAGAAGTAAGCTGCCGAAGTCCCCAACGCTACCAGCACATCCATGTTAGCGCTTCTGCTCTTAAGGGCATACCACGAACCCCGGTAAAAGGTCAGACCGGCAGTAAACTGCACAATCGTGGCCAGCACCAGGTTCATCCAGCCGACGGCGCTATTGCCGTGCACGGACATGGTGAGCATTATCGGCAGGGACAGAGCAAGGCTCAAGACAAACCAGTTGCGCTGACGGACAAAAGATTTTTCGTCAGCCGGACCGCTATCACCGGCAACATGAGTCTTTATCCCGTAGCCAAGTTTTTTGACTAGCGCTTCTATTGCCTGTGGCTTGATAACGCCGCTCTCATACTCAACCAACAACTCTTCCATGGCAAAGTTGATCGAGGCATGAATGATGCCGGTGGTGGCAGAGAGTTCCTTCTCGATCCGGGCAGCGCAGTTGACGCACGACATGCCGGTTACGGAGTATCTAAGGCGCCTTGACATCACTCTTCTCCAGCAGCATTGCATGAATGTCATCGCTGCAGATCTTGATTACCGCTGTCAGCGGCACTGCCAGAACAACTCCCCAGAATCCCATGATCTCACCTAAGGCCATCAGGGCAAAGATCACCGCAAGCGGGTTCAGGTGAAGGGCGCCCCGCATCAGGAGCGGCTTGATCAGGTTCCCTTCGACTACCACATGGATCAGAAAATAGACACCACAGATCTTGGGGATCAGCATCAGATCGCCACTGTTCAGATAACCGATCAGTATCGGGGGGATCACCGAGATGGTGGCCCCGATAAAGGGCACAACGGTCGAGAAGCCGGCGATCATGCCGTTGAGCAGCGCGAAATCGACCCCAAGGAGGTACAGAGCCGCCGAGCAGAGTATCCCCACCAGGATGCAGTCCAGCAGCATGGCATAGAGAAAACGCTCCAGAGTCCGGTTGATCTTGTTGCCGATTTTGATCAGACCGCCACGACTGCTGTCAGGCATCAGGCCGATGAGGAATTTTTTTGCCGACTCCTTGTAGCTCAACAGGAAAAAGACCAGGATCGGCGCCAGCAAAAGATCGAACAGGGCAAAACCGAGCCCTTTGACCCGCTCGTACCCCTTGCCGGAGACCTCGGCAGCCAGGTGATTGAGTATTTCCGTGGCTTGTTGCGTCAGCCAGGCAAGTTCATCAGAGGTGTAGTAGAAAGAGAGTTCCGTCCGCCAGGCATTGACCGCACTCTTGAGATTCTGAATGTACCCCGGCAGGGAAAGGGTTAGCAGATCTATCTGGTTGCCGGTGTAGGGGACCAGCACGAAAGAGGCGAAGAAGCACCCGATCAGCACAATCAAATACAACAGGATCAAGGAGAGCCAGCGAGGAAATCCGGCATGCGCCTCCATATATTTCATCAAAGGGTTTAACAGGTAGGCAATCGCCAGGGAGGTGAGAACGGCTGAAAGCGTATGGCGCAGCAACAGGCTGGCAGCGAGCAAAAGGAGAAAAAAGCCCGCCCACAACCAGTAAATGCGCACATGAGCCGATAGCCGTTCCATCTCAGGGATCCTTGTTGAAATCGCCCTTGCGGAGATGCTCAAGAGTGATTTTTACGGCAGCGGCGATCGGTATCGCCAGGAGAATCCCCCAAAACCCCATCAACTCTCCCAAGGCCATGACAAAGATAATGGTAACCAGCGGGTTGAGGTTCATCGCCTCTTTGAAAACCAGCGGCTTGATCAGGTAACCTTCAACGAAATAGATGATTGAAAAAGCGGCAAGAACCGACAGCAGTGAAGACAGGGTCTGGAACTTGATGTAGGCAAAGAACAACGGGGGGATCATTGCCAGGATCACACCAATGAACGGTAGAATTGAAGCGGCACCGGCAAAAAGCCCGTTGAGCAGGGCGTAATCGACATCCAGGAAATAGAGGGCCATCGTTGACAGTACCGCCACAATCAGCGAAACGATCAGCTGCCCCCGGATATAACCGCCGACGCTGCGGTTGATCTCGCTGCTGATCAGCAGGATCAACTCCTTGCGCTGCGGCGGCAGCCAGCGTACCAGCTCACTGTTTATCTCATTTTTATAGTGGAGCATGAAAAAGACTAGGATCGGCGCCAGCAGGAGATTGAACAGGTTGAAGGCAACCTTTGATGCCGCGGAATAGACTCCGGCCCCTAGTTTGCCGGTCATTTTGTCAAGATTGCCGATCAGGGAATCCAGGAGCCATTGCCATTCGGCAGTGCCGAACGACGGCTCATAGCCGTTGCGGAGATTACTCGACAACTGTTTGATCTTCTGGACGTATCCGGGCAGGTTTCTGACAAGTTCCTGCCAACGGGTTGTCAGCAACGGCACCATGAACACGATGAAAAAGAACACCAGTATCGACAGGATCGCGTACAACAGGGCTATGCCGTAATCGCGCCGGATATTCTTCCGCTCCAGAAGCAGCAGCACCGGGTCCAGCAGATAGGCAAAGATAAAAGAAAGCAAAAAGCAGGAGATGGTGTGCTTCATTGAATAGCCGGCAATCGCAATGATCACCGCGCCGATCAGCAGCGCCACCCATACGGCGGAGGAGCGGTTTGTTCTGCTGTCGCTATGCTCACTCATAAGAATCCATAGTCAAATCGATGGGAGAATAGAGGTCATGCTCTTCCAGCCATTGTTTCACCCGTCTGGTGAGCTGAGAGTCCCGGAGAGACTCCAGTTCATCCATCTCTTCCGGATAAAAGGAAAGGATCTCCTCAACTTTGCCGTAAGGGATCTTCCCGCCATATGCCCTGCCGAGCATCTCCTTGAGATGGGCGTTTTCCACTTTCTGGATGAATTCATACAAGAGCAACCGCTCCTGGCCATAATCATAACCGGGTATCGGCAGGTACTGCTCACTGTTTGCCGCCACATCCTGCCAGAACTGGTCGTCATCATAATCGGAAGGGACCAGATAGATCTCACCGGAAAGCCTGTCCAGAATATATACCACATCAGGGTCGGTATTCTCAAACGCATCCAGAAGTTCGTCCCAGATGATATCTACATCGCGTAACACTCCCAAACGTCACTCCTTTACCATCTGCAGCTTTTCCGCTATAGTGTCCCGATGCGCACCATATTCATTGCCGACGCCCACCTCCAGCACGAGAGCGACGCCAGATACCACGCCATGCTCAGCTTCCTTGACGAACTGTGCGGCACCACCGAAACCCTGTACATCATGGGCGACTTCTTCGAATTCTGGCTAGGTTACCCGGAAATTCCGTTTCCGCACTACCTGCCGGTGCTCGAAGCGCTACGCAAACTCCGGGAAAGCGGAACTGACATCATTTATTTTGAAGGAAATCACGATTTCCACATCGGCCCGTTTTTTTCCGAAACCCTGGGAGCACGGATATTTCCCGGGCCTGCCGCTCTGACCATCGCCGGACAAAAAGCCTATCTCTGCCACGGCGATCAGGCAAACCCGGCAGACATCCCATACCGGCTGTTGCGCTTCGTCTTCCACTCATCATTCACCCGCTGGCTGACGAATGTCGTCCCACCGTGGGTAGCATGCGCGATTGCCGATCATATGGGGCGAAAAGGCCGGGAGTACCTGCACCTGAAGGGCGAAAACCCCGCCTTTCGCAACATCCTGATAACACATGCCGCAAAACAGTTTGCCAAGGGCTATGATCTGGTTGTTGCCGGCCATTTCCACATTCCATTCACCGAAACATTCCCGGAAACACCGGGAAAACGGCTGGTTTCGCTCGGGGCGTGGGCTGCCGGACTGCACTACGGCGAACTAATCGATAACGAGATTATTCTGAAACAATACCGCTGACTTACCCCGACCGCTCCAGCCCAAACAGCTCCAGATAATTCGCCACTCGCTGGTCAAGGGTCGGTGCCGCCACCATCTTGCAGATTTCATCCGGGCGGTAGCCGCGACAGACAGTGGGCCGGGCGTCATAGATTGAACAGGTTCCATCACTGCGCAGCTTGAGACAGCGCACCCCCAGAGGTTTTTCCAGGGCGGCAATATCCGGCGCCACGCAACATGTCCCGCAACGCATGCATTCCATAAAGCAACTCAGAAAAACTTATATTTCGGCACGGCAAAAAGCTCCAGATGCAAGGCTTGCGAGGTCTGCGAAGTGAGTCGTAGCCGTAGGCTACGTCGCAGCGACAAAGACCGAGCGCAACACCGCAGATGGACTTTTCCCCGTGCCGTCATTGGAAAAATGCTTCGAGGGCCTGTTCGCCCAGCAAAGAAGCCTTGATCCGCCACTTGGCACCGTTGATAACCAGTGCTGCCACGGCAATCTGCGGATCATTGATCGGCGCATAGGCGGCAAACCAGCTGTAGTGACCAGGTGGATCAGTGCCGCTGATAGAACCGGTCTTGGCAGCGATATCAACGGCTGCCAGCTTTGGCCGGCCCCGCCGGTCGCGGAACACCTTGCGCGAGGTCCCCTGACTGACCGTGGTGGACATCATTCGCGACAACTGATCGGCAGTCTCAGGCGACACGACCCGCCGGACCTGCCGGGACTCGCCGGAAAAAAGCACTTTCCCCTGGCTGCTACGAATCTCGCTGGCAAGAAGTGGCTGGAGCATTACCCCTTTGTTGGCTACTGCGGCCATCATCACCGCGGCATAGAGTGGCGAGATCTTTACGTCCTTGCAGAGCCCCGCGCCCATCAGCATCAAAGCCGACCCATCCTGCGGCTCCGAACTGCAGCTGGATAATACCGGCTCTCCCGGGAGCAGGGTCTGGTTGAACCCGAACCGCTCAATACCGGACATGATGCCGTCCTTGCCAACGACGTCATTCGCCAACCGGCCAAAAACCGGATTCACCGATTTGCCCATCGCGGTGGTCAGGTCCATCTCCTGGTTGCCGCGCTTTGCCCCGGTTTCCCAATAGCGGGGGTTTTCCGAGGTGAGTCGCCCTCGAAACGGCACGACCGTCTGGGGAGTGACCTTGCGTTGTTCCAGAGCAGCGGCAGCAGTGATTATCTTGAACAGCGAGGCCATGGGATACAGATTATAAGGCGCTTGGGCCTCCCAGCCGGCATCCGCCTCTGAGTGGGACGCAAGGGCAAGAATCCGACCGGTTTTCGGCTCTATGGCGACAAAAACGCCGTATGGAACTCGATACTCTGCCATGACCTTGCGTACCCGGTCCTGCAGTTCAGGGTTTATCGCGTAATAGACGGTTAAACCGTCGGTACGGTCAGCCCGGTACCGGCTGCCATCGAAGGATGCAGACGCTAGCGCCTCTCGGGCAAGCCGGAACGAGTTTTCAGAATCTGCTTTCTTTGGCAGAGGTTCCTTGGCCGCCGGCGTTCGACTGACACTGGACAGTGCATTTCCAGCAGAAACCAGGAGATGAAACAGCGGATAGGCGGCCAGAAGACAGGCAATGACAGGCAACAGCAGCTTCAAGCGGCGTTTGCGCTGTGGTGGCTCAGAATCAATACGTTTGAAACTGTTTCGCGGAGGCTCACTGCTCCACGGCACCAGCCTTTTGATTCCACTTTTTTTCTTTATGGTTATATTTTTAATGTCCTGCATAGGCCTGGGAGTATTAGTTAGTTTCGCTTTCAAACGTCAGGAGGGATGAACGTCAGGAACCGGAATAGATGTGGCACTATATGCTATTCTTCGGCGTTTTGTCAATGACAGGCGGCATCATTGCCAGGTCCCTGACGGTCATGCCGGCCAGAGCCTCTGCTCTGCCATGTTCAATCCGGCGCACCACCGCGTCAATACCGGCTGAATCAGCAACCATAGAAGTAAAACCGCTCCCGCCATACCCTCGTAAGGCGGTTAAGATTTCATGCACTGTCAGAGTAGCAATATCACGGGCAGGGAGACAACCGGAGGCATCGGCTCCCCCTTCAAGCAGAAATCCGCGATCGACAAAATAGTGAAACAGGTCCTGGATGATGCGCGTCGGCACATCCAGCTCTTCGGCAATCTCCTCAACGCTCCGTGCCGGGCTCCCCGCTACAAACGCAGCAGCGATTATCCTGAAAAGCGAAAGAGCAAGGTATTCCTGCATGGCATGGTCCGGAGCCATCCGCAACCCCCTGCGGCAACTCCTGAGGGTCTGATGCGCCCAGGCGACTTCCCCGCCAAACAGCACCACTACCCAACTGGTGTAGATCCACACCATTACCAGTGGAACCAGCGACAAAGCGCCATAAATGGCATTGTACCTGGTGACCCCCATCTGGAAGTGGATGTAGCACCACTGGGCCAGTTGCCAGAGAGTGCCTGCCAGCACCCCGCCGATCAGCGCCGAGCTAAAGCGCACCTTGGTGTTGGGGATGAAAACATAAAAGAATATCAGGGCCAGCCAGATACTCAGATACGGGATGAACCCCAAACCATGGAAAACAAAGGCGCCAAGATAGGGAACATGCAGCAGCCACAGGACAACGGCCTGACTCTTCAGGCTCGTGGTAATGCTGGCGGCAGCCAGCATCAACAGCGGCGCAGCAAGGGCAACACTGAGGTAGTCGGTAAACTTGCGATAGAGGGAGCGGGTTTCAGATACCCCCCAGATATCGTTGAAGGCTTCCTCGATGGAATCGAACAGCGAAACCGCAGTAATAACCAGCGCCAACAGGCCGACAATCCCCAGCGAGGCCACGTTCGTATTGTTTATATACTGAATGATCTTTGCTACCGCTTTTTCGGAACCGGCAGCCACCTGTTGCACAATCAAAGGTTCCAAGCGATTCTGGATGCTGAATCCCTTAAGAACGGCAAATACCAGGGCGAGAAACGGCACAAGCGACAGTATGGTCGTATAACTGAGGGCTGAAGCCTTCAACGGGCAACGGTCAGCCAGGAAATCCTTGGCGGCAACCACCAGAATCTGAGCTATTTTAATACCATGGCCGAGTGCCCCCGGATACTTTTCCGGGTGGAGACCGAGAAGCTCTGAGATCGCTTTTTCTATTTTCGAGTCAAGAGCCATATCTGAAACCTGCGACCTGTTTACAAAAAAAGGGCGCCAGCAACGCGCCCCTTTCCAGTGCCGTAATGAGCAGCTATTACACTCCCCGGTACTTTTCTTTTTCCCGCTCGATCGCCTCTTTGCCGGCTTCGATTGCCGAAGAGAGGATCGAAGTCTTCTCTTTCAGCACTTCCTTACCATCGTCAAGGGTGGTCTTGATCTTGTCCTGAGCCTCGACCACATACTCCTTGATCTTGCCCACGGCATCCTCAGTAAGACCGGCAATTTTCTCCCTGATCTCCTTGCCGGTTTTCGGAGACGCCAGAAGCGCCACCCCGGCGCCAACTGCTGCGCCTGCCAGAAAAGAGAGCAGCACGGTCCCCGCGCTTATTCCATTATCATTGTTCGCCATCAGATTTCCTCCTTTTGCGTAGGAATTTTTCAACAGCATATTTTCCAGCCACTTTTGCGCCGGTAACCCAGAGCGATGAGGTTGAAAGCACCCCAGCAACAGAACCCACAACCCCGTTAATGGTACGCAATCCCCTACCGGTATCTCCGATGGCCTCCATGAAGGCAACGACATCCTCCCGCTTCTCAGCGGTTTCATGGACAATCAGATTCAGGTCGGTCAATGTTTCGTGCAACTCCTTGAGCACCGGACGCAGATCAGCCTCAATCCGCTCCAGGGTTTCCCGTGAGGCAACCGCTGACTTTCTGATTTCGAGAAAGGCCGGCACAATTGCAGCTGCAAGCACTACCAATGTCACCGCCATGATCATGACGGCGATGCTTACGATACCCATGTATCCTCCTTATGCAAGATCACATTGCTTCCAAGTATAGAGCAAAATCGGCATATTTCAACAAGACTCTTTCATGTTGGATCACCACTCCTCAATCTCTGCAGCCATCACCTCCACGTCGGGGCGTTCGGCAACGATCCATTCTTCGAGTTTTTCAAGCAGTTGCCGGCTATAGAGCCGGCTGGAGCTGACCGTGACAAAACCGAGCACTGCCGCTGCAGGATCATCCTGGAGATCGACCTCGGCGCTTGCAACGTTGAACCTATTGCGAGCCCTTGCCAGCAGGCTCTTCACAATACCGCGCTTACCCTTCAACGAATGACTGGGGAGAGCAAGAGAAACCTGCAGCACATAGACATGCATTTACGCCATCCTCTCCACTGACTCTAAGGAAGCCTGTGTTGTTTTTGCAATTAACTGCGGCTCTAATGCGTTGCCAGTTGACTTTTCGCTTAAGAATTATATAATTCATCCCATCAAATTGGGTAGCACTAAAAAGGCAAACACCATGTCGATCAACGTAATGATCAATCTGAGCAATCTTGTCCTGAGTAATGCCCTCGCCGAACTCCTAACCAGGGCTCCTGACGGCTACCAGGCATCGGTCAGCAACGGGAAGGTCCACGACAACAGCTTCGAGCCGGAGTTGATGCTTGTCGATGCCGGGTCCCTGAAGCCCGAGGTCTTCACCCGCTGGCCCGCAGCCAAGGTGATCCTGTTCGATACCGGCCTCCAGGAGAACGAGATCATCAGCATCCTCCTGTCGCACAAACTTGACGGAGTTATTGCCACCGACACCGACACCTCCCTGTTTCTCAAAGCGCTGTCGGTAATCCATGCCGGACAGGTCTGGATCGATAATACCAAACTGAAAGCGCTGCTCAACTATGCAGAATCATCGGCACGGGCAAAAAATACCGACAAGATCAGCCGCAAGGAGCAGGAAGTCATCATCCTGGTTTCGCAGGGGTTCAAGAACAAGGAGATCGCCGACAAGCTCAACATCAGCGAACAGACCGTAAAGGCCCATATCAGCCATATCTTCCGCAAGGTAAAGGTCACCAATCGCTCCCAACTCGTGCCGCTGGCCATGAAATACCGACTCCCCCCTCTGTCCTGAAGAAACAACTCAAGCGACCATAAAATGCCGACAGCCAAGTCGGCATTTTCATTTCTCCGCAAAAAATACTACTTTAGATATACCTCTTTTCGCCAGACAACCCCTTTCATGAGAATTACCCCCTAAAGCGCCCAAATAAATAACCACTAGGGCAATTGTTTAATCATTTAACCATGTTAATACATTGGCAAGCCAAGGTGTAATTGTGCACCCCTTCCCATAAGGATCTGACTATGTTTGGCAACAACTCTGATAAGGATCACAGGCCGCTGACCTTCGAGGAGGTAATCGAACAGGAACGGCAGGTTATCGATCCTCATAACGGCCGCGACAAAGGGGGCCATCCCAGTTACACGGCCCTGTGTCTGTCGGGAGGGGGAATCCGCAGCGCCACCTTCAATCTGGGAATCATCCAGGGACTTGCCAAGGCCGGGCTGCTCAAGCAGTTCGACTACCTGTCCACGGTCTCCGGCGGCGGCTATATCGGTGGCTGGCTCAGCGCCTGGATTGCCCGTAGCTGTTTCCCGTATGTCAACCAACAGCTGGCAGCCACGCAAGATATAGAGAAGCCGGGCGAAGAGCCGGAACCGATCCAACAACTGCGGAACTTCAGCAACTATCTCTCGCCCAAACTGGGGCTGATGGATGCCGATACCTGGACCCTGGCAGCCACCTTCATCCGGAACATGCTGCTCAATTGGTCGGTCATCATCCCCCTGATGGCGATACTCCTGATATTGCCCAGATTCATGATCGCCGTGATTGCTGCGGAGCAGGACTTAAAGACCATGTTATATCTCCTGTCCATCGGCGGCATCCTGGTCTTTTTTTCTGTGCTCTATGAGGCAATCGATCTGCCAAGCCTCGGTGATGCCCGGTGGCCGGTGCGCCGTTTCCAGACAGTGTTCCTGGCCCCATTCATCGGCTACGCTGTGGTCTTTGCCATAGTATGGGGATGGTACGTGCAGCTCGGCCCCGATGCCGTGATCAACTCTGCCGGGTTCACTCTTACATCATGCCAGAAAGAGTATCTGCGCGATCTAAAGTGGCCATTTGCGGCATTCGGCGCCATATTTCACGTCGTCGCCTGGCTAACCGGGCTCAGCATCGCCGCCATCCAACGCAAAAAGATGCCAGCTATCGGGCGCATCGTCTGCTTTCTCGTCTCGGCAGCGCTGTCGGGAGCAGTGGGCGGCTATCTCCTCATCCGCTCCGCCGAGAGCATCAGCCATCTCATCCCCGATGATATCCCGGCTTACGCCTGCTTTGCCGCACCGCTTTTCATTGGGGCCTTCCTCACTGCCGGACTGCTGCAGGTTGCAATTGTCAACGCCGTGACTGAAGAAACCGACCGCGAGTGGTGGGCCAGTTCAGCTGCCAGACCGCTCATCATAACCTGCATCTGGCTTGTCGGTTCGGCGCTGGTCTACTACGGCCCGCAACTACTTTTCACCAAGATTACTACCCTGCAGAGCACCGCCGTCAGCCTGTTCGGCATCCTGTCCGGCGCAGTCACCGCATTCTGCGGCCACAGTGACAGCACCTCGGCAACTGCGGAAAAGAGCCGCAGCTGGCAAAAACTGGGCATCGACATGCTGATGTCGCTGGCAGCAGTGCTGTTCATAGCAATCTTTCTCATTCTGCTCACCCTGGGCACCAGCTGGTTGCTCGAAAAGCACCCGGTCAACTTTTCCGTCGATCATCACATCCTGCAGCTGCATTACGGCAATCGGGACCAGATGCTGTTTCCCACCTTCCTGGGTTTACTCTTCTTCGGAGGGTTCATGGGCTTCTTCGTGCATATCAACCGTTTTTCGCTGCACTGCATGTATCGCAACCGGCTGATCAGGGCTTATCTGGGCGCATCACGAAGGCAGCCGGAAGCGCAGGACCCGGGAGAGCAGCGGGATTTCAAAAAAGAGAGGGAAATCCGGGAAAGAGAAAACCAGCGTGACCCCAACAAACTGACCGGCTTTGACCAAAAGGACAACATCAAGATGACCGGTCTTGAGGCACGACCGTTTCACATCGTCAATATCGCCCTTAATCTTGCCGGCGATGAAAAACTCTCCTGGCAGCAACGCAAGGCAGAGTCGTTTACCATCAGTCCGCTGCATGCCGGGGGCAAAGGGGTCAAATACCGGCCGATCAAGGAATACTCTGCCAGAAAATCGATCTGTCTCAGTCCGGATGAAGGCTTGAGCCTGGGAACCGCCATAGCCATCTCCGGAGCGGCGGCCAGCCCGAACATGGGCTACCACTCTTCTCCTCTGGTCACCTTTATCATGGCGCTGTTCAACCTGCGGCTCGGCTGGTGGCTTGGCAATCCAGGCCCCTGCGGGAGCCGGACCTGGCGCAGCTCAGGCCCGAAATGGTCGGCCGGGATCATGTTCCGCGAGATGTTCGGCCGCACCTCAGATCATTACAAGTACGTCTACCTCTCAGACGGCGGCCATTTTGAAAACCTCGGACTCTATGAAATGGCGCTGCGTCGCTGTCGACAAATTGTCGTCATCGACGCCGGTTGCGACGAAAAAAAACATTTTGAAGACCTGGGCAACGCCATCCGCAAAATACGGATCGACCTATTCGCCACAGTAACGCTGGACCTGAAACCGATCATCAAATGGGGCAGGCGGTATGTCACCGGCACCATCGACTATCCGGCAATACCCGGGCAAGCGGCCATGCAAGGAAGGATCGTCTACATCAAACCGGTCGTCAACGGTAACGAACCGCCAGATATCCTCAATTACCGCAAGCAAAACACGGTATTCCCCCACGAACCGACATCGGACCAGTGGTTCAGCGAGTCGCAGTTCGAGAGTTACCGGATGCTCGGTTTCCATACGATCAAAGAGATTCTGCGAGACAACTGGCAGTGCCCGTCAATCGACCGCTTTGGCTGAAATTCTCTGGAATCAGGCAAGGTACATCATGCAATGCAAGGAGACAAATCATGGGGGTATTCGATCTGGTATTCGAAGGCGGCGGCGCCAAGGGGACGGCATTTGTCGGCGCCATTGAGGAGTTTGAGCAACGCGGCCACACAGCGCGCCGCTTTGTCGGCACTTCTGCCGGGGCCATCACCGCCACGCTCATGGCCGCCGGTTACAATGCCAAAGCGATGAAAGCAGCTACTACCGAGACCTTGCCTAACGGCAAGCCGCGCTTCTCTTCGTTCATGGACATCGCAGCGAAATTCGCTCCCGAAGACATCAAGAACAGCCTTACCTACACCATCTTTCGCAACGTGGACCTGCCGCTTATCCCGGACTCGGTTGAGAACAGAATCGACAGTTGGCTCATCGACCGGATGATGAAGATCGATGCCTACCGGGAGATCTTCTCTTTTGTCGAACGGGGCGGCCTCTACGCCGGTGACGCCTTCCTCGCCTGGCTCCGGGAAAAGCTCAATAACCGCATCTCAGGCCTCGGCAACCTCAACTTCAAGGAGTTTAGCGAGCAGACCAACTCCGACCTGTCTGTAGTCGCCTCGGACACAAGCTCCCACGACATGCTGATCCTCAACAGCCGTACCGCTCCACAATGCCCAGTTGCCTGGGGGGTACGGATGTCGATGAGCATCCCGTTCCTCTGGCAGGAAGTGCGCTGGCAGAAGGATTGGGGGACGTATCGCGGCAGGGATATCACCGGCCACATCATTGTCGACGGCGGTGTCCTCTCCAACTTCCCGATCTACTACCTCACCTCCGATGATGACGAGGTGCAGGCGGTCATGGGTTCTATCGATCCCAACGCCTGCCCGAACCTGGGGTTGCTGATCGACGAAACGGTCACCGTACCTGGAGCTCTGGCAAAGGAGGACAGACCCGATTCAGCTGATACCGACGACGGGTTGCTGAATCATATCACCCGTCTCAAGACCATCCAGCGTGTCACCAAGATTCTCGACACACTCACCGACGCCCACGACCGCGCCGCCATTGCCGCCCACCAGGACGAAGTCTGCCGGCTCCCGGCCAAAGGGTATGGCACCACCGAGTTCGACATGAGCGCCAAGCGGCTGGATGCCCTAATCGCAGCAGGGAAAGATGCCATGAAAAACCACCTCAGCGCCAGGGGCTTCTGATGCACGACGTTATTCTCCATGCCTTTGACTGGCCCTACCGGGAGATCAGCAGCAATGCGGCAAAGATTGCCGAGATCGGCTACGGAGGCGTGCTGATTCCGCCGCCGCTCTACAGCGACCCTAATGGTCCGGAATGGTGGCAGCGATATCAGCCGAAAGACTACCGGGTGCTCCGCTCGCACCTTGGCCGCAAAACCGGGCTCAGGAATGTGATCAAGGCGTTGCACAAAAACGGGGTAATGGTCTACGCCGACATCGTTTTCAACCACATGGCCAACGAGAGCCGGCCCGACCGGCTCAATTTCCCTGGCAGAGCGGAACTGGAGCGATATCGGAAAGAACGGCGCCAATTCAGCCGTGACCGACTCTACGGCAACCTGGACGAAGGGCTCTTTTCGCCATGGGATTTCCATGCCAGCGGCAATATCGAGAACTGGCTGGACGAGTACCAGTCAACGGAGTACTCACTCTCCGGCCTGCCCGACCTGGAACTGAACGAATGGGTGATCGGCCAGCAGCAGGCCTGCCTTCGGGCGCTGAACGGGCTGGGGTTCGACGGCTACCGGGTCGACGCGGTCAAGCATCTCCCTGACGAACATATCCGCAGAGTATTCGGCACCAGCGACCTGGCGGGGAAATACCTGTTCGGCGAAGCGCTCACTGCCAACGACAATGAAGAGAGGGTTTTTCTCTGGCCCTTGCTGAACGAAACCGGGATGTCATTCTATGATTTCCCGCTGCACGAGACCTTGCGCCGGGTATTCTCTCCCAGCGGCAGCATGCGGGAGCTGATCGACCCCGCTGCCTACGGCCAGGCCCTCCCCTGGCAGCGTAGCGTGACCGTTGCCGTAACCCACGATATCCCAAACAATGACGGTTTCCGCGGCCAGTTGCTGGACCGGCAAGACGAATTCCTGGCCAAGGTCTATATCATGGGTCGGGACGGCGGAGTACCGCTGGTCTATTCCGACCACAACGAGAGTGCGGGCAAATACCCGGAAGACCGTGACCGCTGGGCCAATGCCTGGCAGCGCTCAGACCTGAAGGCGATGGTCGCCTTCCACAACGCCGTTCATGGCCAGCCACAACGGACACTCTTCGAGGATGACGGTTTCCTGGTGTTTGCCCGCGGCTACCGGGGCATTGTTGCCATCAACAAGACCGGCATCTGGCAACACCCCAACATCAGCACCTTCGGCCTTCGCCATGGCCCATACCGATGCATGCTCCATGGCCATCTCATGGAACTGGGCGGCGAAATCTTCACCTTCGGCATCCCACCCCGCCAGGCGCAGCTGTGGCTGGCTGAATAGCACTGGGGGAGAGGTAGATCTACTGGCAATGCTTGAATTCCAGCTTTGAGCAGTTCGGAGACAGTCCAGAGGATTGATTGAATATCCGGAAATATTTCTAAACATCTTTAAGGAGGGCTCACCATGACAATCTGCAATGTCATTATTCTTTCCACCGGCATAATCTTAATGGCTGCTTCATCAGGGCAGTGCGGGATCAATGTCACTCCAAACATAGTTGAAAGGGGAGATACGTTGACTATAACTGCCACCGCTGGAACTCAACTCAGTGAAACGCCAAAAATCACTTGTAGTGGTACGGATGTCGGAAATATTGAATTCAAGCACGACAAAAAGAACTCAAGAATTACTTTCGATGCGCCAACATTGGAAACAAGTGGGGAATGCACTATTACCTTCGGTCAGTTTACCGGAAATTTTACTGTGTATTCAAGAAGTAGCCCATACATAAAGGAAGCTGTGCTCTGGAAACAGAAAGGAATGTCGGACACAGCCATCTTGGGACATATATCCAAAATGGCCACACGTGATTTGGAAGAAAATAAAAAATCTCCTTCAGTGTTTGACGGTGTGTCAATCGAGGGTGATGAGGTAAAGCAACTGAGGGATGCAAGTTTTAGCGAGGACTTCATCACTAAGCTAGAAGGGCAACCGCAATGGGTGACTATTGGGATGGCAGCGATCTTTTTGCCGGATGGCGGCAAAATTACTACAGCGCCGCTGTTGCGAATCATGCTCGAACCCAAGAGCTACTACAAGCCTCGCTATAAATTTGGTCACATTTTTTCTAAAGATTTTTTCTCCGTTGCACGCCAGAAATTCGACGTAAACATCGGCTATACGGTCAGTGCTACTAAGATCGATAGTGAGAATGTCAATTTCCTGCTGACCGGGTTTTCGTATGAGATCAACCCCTCAGCCCTGCTGAATTTCGGTGCTGCGATACCTACGGGGGGTGTCAAGGACAAGAGCGTCACCTCTTATGTCGGCGTTACCGTGGACCAGAACTTTCTCAAGGCAATTGGGCTGATGGAATAGCGAGGTCAACTTTGCCCAGGAGGTTAATCTATGAGCATTCGTCCAGAACTGGAAGACGAAATTAAATCAATGAAAGCGCGTGGAATTTTTAACTATTCTATTCACTATTCATTATCAGTAGTGGCAATCTTTGCAAGTTTTATAGCAAGTCTATCTGCTGCACTAGGTGTAAAAGAACCGTTATTTCTCTCAATAATAAGTGCAGTTCCGGCAGCAGTGTTAATTGCATAAGAAAGGCTTAACTTAGGTGCAAAAACGAGATGGTATTACAAAAAGCTTTTTGCTCTGAAAGGCATTTTATCGGCATTGGAATATGAGGGGTTAACAGAAGAAGCGGCTAGTAAGCGTAGAACAGCCATTTACAAAGAATTCGAAGAAAATTGGCCGGGGATCATTGATCCGTCAAAGTAACATCAGGCCACTCTGTACCGAGCAGAAGAATGCTTTAGAGCATAGTGATCTATCCTGTTGTTTAACTTATTTGATCATAACCAGGAGGAAAATATGAGTAAATTGCTATATTCCCTTTTAGTAACTATACCAATAATTGTTATCACTGTTGGAATGTCGGGTTGTGTCTCACATAAAGAATATCGGACTGCTCATAAAACGTGCATTGTTAAGCAACAAGAAACCTTATGCGAGTCGTCTTCCCAAGAACAACACGATGGGTACCTCCTGAATTTCGTCGAGTTCGATGACCAAGGGTTGTTATGGGACAGAGAGCAATTGACAAATGTAGTTAACACCTTACGCAGTCAAGAATACCTCGATTCAGGTGTTATCATGATTGTGTTTGTGCATGGTTGGCAGCACAACGCATCATTCGATGATCCAAACGTTATCGAATTTCGCAAGATGCTCCGCCGGGTGCACAAGCTCGAATACTTGGCCGCAAAGCAGGAGAAGCGATCGACTCGAAAGGTCGCTGGTATATTTGCTTCTTGGAGGGGACGCTCTGTCCCTGGGGACGTTATATCCAATTTAACCTTTTGGGATCGCAAGAATGTAGCCAACACAGTTGGGCATGGAGCTGTGACAGAACTCCTCCTCCAACTCGAAAACGTTCAGATTGCTCACTTTGACGCAGACAAGAAAAAAGGAAAGCATAATGGGCAAACCCGCCTTATCCTCGTTGGTCACAGCTTTGGGGGACAGATTGTATATTCAGCTCTGTCACAGGTACTCCTGGACCGCTTTCTAGACCTGGAAGGAGAGCCTCCGCAAACCTTCGGTGACTTGGTGATTCTCGTCAATCCAGCTTTTGAGGCCGGGCGCTATGCGCCTCTTCGGGATGCCTCCTTACAGCGGAAGTACCCTGCGGGGCAGCTTCCCCTGGTAACCATTTTCACCTCTAAAAACGATGGCGCAACTGGAACGGCCTTCCCTATTGGAAGGTGGTTTTCGACAATGTTCGAGCAGACCCGAGATGACGTTGAAGAAAAGGCCAACCGCACTGCTATCGGCCATTTTAAGCCTTTCGTCTCTCACTCCCTGACATGGGAAAAGGAGGCATCGGCGCTTACTGTGCCAATTGCAGAGGATAAGAAGCGTTCCTTAGAGGATGAAAGCATAGAACTCAAACACATAGAGAACGATTTATCTGCTCTTCCAGCACTGCAAAAGGAGTGGAGTCAGAAATCTAGCCAGAACGGTTGGGCTCTCGATTTCGGTAATGTAAAACTGACACACCTAAAGACGACAGATCCTCTCAATCCCTTCTATAACGTGGAAGTGGATAGTGCTATCATTGACGGACACAGCGGTATCTGGAAACCAGAATTTGCTAATTTTTTGCGACAGTTCATAGTTTTTTCGGTACTGGTGACAGAAAATAGCAGTGAAACTGGGAACACTGGCTTGCATAAAGAGTAGTTGTTTAGTGCTTCGACATCATGGACACTCAGTCTTCAGAAGAGGGCAAAGGATCAGGCCTTCAAGTTTACAAGATAGAGGCCAATCTATAACATCTCGGGGGGGGAGTTTTGAGGACAGGGCAATAATTACGGATAGTTTCGAATGATGTCCCCCGGAACTCCCCGCCTCAACAACTGGAGGCTCCATGTCAAAAGCAATCAACAAAAAAAGCGACCCAATACAGGCAATCCTGAATTGCCTAGCCGGCGCAGCATTCATCGGTGCAGTTCTCAGGGTAACCGCTTCGGGCAAAGACCTTTTTGACAGGCTGGACACCACCACCCTGCTCTACCTGGCTGTTGCAGGCGCGTTGCTGATGATGCGTCAGGTAAAATCTCTGGCTTTTGGCGATTTTAAAGTAGAGCTGGATCAGGTCAAGAAGGTGGCTGAGGAGGCGCGCAGCATCGCCCAGATAGCTGACAATGCGGCTCAGTATCAGGTAACCCAACAACCGACACCCTTGCCGAAAATTGCCCCGCCGCCGGCTGCTGCAGCCTCCCCTCAGAGTGGCGCGCCTCAGACAACTCCGGCCAGCACCCCGCAGCTGCCACCCATTGCTCCGGGCACGCATGACGATGATCCCTGGAAAGGTGTTTTCGGCGAAAAGCCTGAGATGAACAATCGCCGCCTTAGTGCTGTCGTCACGCCGATGGCGGACGACTCTGACTGGTACAAAATCCATCTGGTCGTCGAGTCAACTTCGCCGAAAAATGCTCCATTGAAAGGCACAGTACAGTTCTTCCTGCATGACTCCTTTAATAACGACCGGCCCCAGGTACCGGTAAGGCAGGATGGCATTGCCGAGCTCTACCTGAAAGCATGGGGGGCCTTTACGGTTGGCGTCCTTGCAGATGAAGGAGCGACCCGTTTGGAATTGGACCTTGCGGAACTACCTGATGCGCCATACAAATTCAGAATAAATTAAGACTGCACCTCCTAGCAATCCAAGTTGTGACCTTTTTTAGTTACACGGAGCCATACCATGATCACCATCGGCACTTTTAACCTGAACAACCTCTTCTCCCGCTTCAATTTCCAGGGGGAGCTCCCTGCCGAAGCGGGGGCCGGAAGCAACATCAGCTACAGTTTCGCCCCGGGCAGCTACCGGGTTCGTACCTACCAGGGTGCACTGGTGAAGGGGAAAGAACTGAAAGACACGCAGACCGTAGCCAGCCGGATTAAGGAGATGAACCTTGACATCCTCGCCCTGCAGGAGGTGGAAGATATAGACACCCTGCAGCAGTTCAACCGTGAGCACCTTGGTAGGATGTACCCTTACCAGGTATTGATCGAAGGAAACGACACGCGGTTTATTGACGTTGCCCTTCTATCGAGGCTACCGGTCGGGCCGGTCACCTCCTGGCGCCATGCCGTACACCCGGACGAACCGTCGCGGCCGGTGTTCAGCAGGGATCTGCTTGAAGTGGAGATATGGGACCAGAGCCGCAGCAGAAAGCTGCTGAGACTCTTCAACACCCACCTGAAGAGCAAGTTCGAAACTGCCAGCGCGGATGGCCAGGCCGACAACGACCTGAGAAGGACCCGACAAGCGGAGGTCATTGCCCAGATCGTGAAGAAGAGAATGGGAGATGGTACGCCGTTTGTTATCTGCGGCGACATGAACGATTCCCCCGGTTCCCCTTGCCTGGCGCCGTTCGTGAAAAACGGCGGGTTCAGACTCGTCAATGCCATGGCAAACCCGAACGAAACCCACCCCCCCAAGAAGTACACCCCACCGCCTCCCTCGAAAGCATGGACCCACCGCTACAAGGAAACCGGCAAAGACGCTGAATACACGCTATACGACCAGATCTGGCTGAGCTATAGCCTTCGCACCAAACACAAAGAATCATGGATCCACCGGCGAAACAGTCTTGGCGGAGACGGCAGCGACCACGACCCGGCCTGGGTGGTGCTGGACCTGTAACCGACTCACACAGAAAAGGAGCTCACCATGAACTATCCCGGACGACTCATCAAGATGGGCGAAACTGACGCCGCAACCGTCAAGGCGATTAAAATCAGGTTGAATGAAGCGCTGGCAACAGAGAACGATCCGAAATTACGGCTGGACCCTACAGATCCCAATTTCGGCCCGAAAATGAAACAGGCGGTCAAGCTATTCCAGTCCAGGAATGTCGATAGCAACGGCAACCCATTGAACTCGGATGGTAAAATAGGCTCGATCACCTGGGCTGTCCTCTTTGGAGCCGCTGCGGTTCCGGTCAGCGAAGCGCCGGCCAGCGGACTGCTGGCGGAACTGCTGAAAATCGCTGCTGCGGAAGAAGCCAAACAGGTGCGCGAGGTGCCGAAAGATTCCAACCGCGGCCCGGAGGTGGATCAATACCTGCTCCGTGCCGGGGTAACTCCCGGTCTCTCTTGGTGCTGCGCCTTTGTCTATTGGTGCTTCGACGAAGCAGCCAATGTATTGGGGCAGGACAACCCGATGGTCAAGACCGCCGGCTGCCTGGACCACTGGCGCCGCGCCCCGGCCAAGGGGGCAAAACAGATTCTGAAACAGCTGGCCATTGACAACCCCGGCCTGGTCAAGCCGGGCATGGTATTCATCATGGACCACGGCGGCGGGCTAGGGCATACCGGACTGGTGGAGAAGGTGACCGGTGGCATGCTCACTACCATTGAGGGGAATACCGATGCCAGCCGTACCAGGGAGGGTGGCGGGGTCTACCGCCTCACCCGAAAGATCGGCGAGATCAACAAAGGGTTTATCGATTACTCGGGAGTGGTCTGAATCAAGCTGGAATAATCCGGCCCTGCTGGAAACCCTGCCATGACAATCGGCGTTCATCTGCGGCCAACTGCGGGTGAACGCTTTTTTCCCTACCGTTTTTTCGAGATCGCACGGCAAAGCTTACCCTAACGCATTATAATTGACGGCTCTTCATTTAAACGCTATTATTTTTGCCCAAAATACAACCCCCTAGCCACCCTTCCCATTCTACGAGCCCTTGTCAGCCTGAATCGGCAACGGCATCTGTGGTCGTATTTGTTTCATGCTCCGACAACCGACAATTTTGATGTTTATGCAATTAAGTTTAAAGGAGGCGAAGATGAACAGTTTGCAGAGAATTTGCCGTAACCTGCTGTTGGCGGCCACACAACTCTTGTTGCTGCTGCTTACGGCGCACGGTGCCATGGCCGGTCAGCTGAGCTGGTCGGACAAGACCCCGCTGTCGGTAGCGACATCAAGGGCCGCATCGGTCGTGGTCAACGGCGCGATCTATGTTCTTGGCGGAGCCATCAACAACGGAACCACCGCAGCAGTAGAGGAATACAGCCCGCTTACGAACAGTTGGCTGGCAAGGCCCGCCCTTAGCGAGGCGAAATTTGCCGGAGCTGAAGCAGTTAAGGACGGAATCGTCTATATTGCCGGAGGTAGTGCGCTAGGGCCGGCTCCGACAGCGGCCATCATTTCCTACGACACTGCCTCCGGTTCGGGTGGCACTGTCGGCACCCTGGTCACCCCGCGCATCAGGTGTTCCGCAGCCATCCTGAACAACAAGATGTACGTGGTAGGTGGCAGCAACAATAGCGGCACAGTATTCGATTCGATTGAGGAGTTCGACCTTACCAGCCATGAGAGCATCAGCAAAGCCACAATGCCGATGGCACTGGATTACGCTGCCGTGGCCGAATCGCAGGGGAAGATTTATATAATCGGGGGGCTGGGGAGTAACGGTTTGCCGGTGAGCAATACCTGGCAGTACGATCCGGATACCAACCTGTTCACCCCCAGGAGGGCGCTGCCGGTGCCGGTCGCAGCCAGAGCCGCGGTAGCTGATGATGGAAAAATCTACCTGGCCGGCGGCTTTACCGACTACAATACCATGGCCTGGACAGCAGAGGTACAGGTGTATGATCCGCAAACCGACAGCTGGCAAAGTATGGGCAACTTCCCCACAAGCCGTTATGCCCAGGCAGTCGGGATCGTCAATAACAGACTGTATATAATCGGCGGCAGCAACAGCAATATGGGGCCTGCCACCGGTAACCTGAGTGTCAATGAGAGCGCGGACCTCACTTCAGCCATCGGACCGGTCGTCACCGCTTCACCCGTTGGCGGGAGCTATGCAACGCCACAGACTGTGACTCTCACCACCAACGAACCTGCGACCATTTACTACACCATAGACGGCTCGACCCCGACAACGGCTTCCGGGATATTTACCAGCCCTATCGGCATTTACGCCAACACCACGCTGAAGTTTTTTGCCAGAAACAGCGCCGGCAGTGACGGGGCAGTACAAACAGAGAGCTACACCATACTTCCCCCAGCTCTGGCCACCACCGCCTCGCCAGCGGGCGGCACCTTCACCGCACAGCAAACAGTCACCCTCACCGCCAATTACGGCTCGGCCACTATCTATTACACCCTGGACGGATCAACGCCGACAACCTCTTCCTATATTTACAGCGGAGCGATTAATATCGCATACACCACGACCGTGAAATTTTTTGCGGTTAACGGGACAGAACAGGAAAGCGTCAAATCCTTCACTTACGAGATCATAGTCCCGCCCGGCGGCAGCTCGATAGGGTTCGTTCCGCTACAGATCACCCTCCCCTACAAGGCCTGGAGCGTTGCTACCGTCGACTTCAACCTGGACGGCAAGGCCGACCTGGCTGTGGCCAATTACGAACGGAATACCGTTACCGCATACCGTGGCAATGGCGACGGCACCTTTAGCGCCACCCAGGAGATCGGCACCGGAGTCAAGCCGACGGGAGTCGCATTCGGCACCGTGAATGGCTACGATAATTATCTCGATATCGTCTCTGCCAACAGCGACAGCAATTCGGTTTCGTTCCTGCTCGGCAACGGCGCCGGTTCTTTTTCCAATGTCGGCTCCTATGCGACCGGCGCGGGTACCACTTCCGTTGCCACCGGCCACTTCAGACCCTACGCCGGCCCGCCAGACCTGGCCGTGACTAACTCCGCAACCGGTTATCTGAACATCTATTATGGCCTGGGCAGTGCCGCATTTACGCCGGGCCCCAGCTATTATGTAGGTTCCGGGGCAATAGCGGTGACCAAGGGCGATTTCAACAATGACAACAAGGAAGACCTGGCCGTAGTGAATGACAACGGCCAGTTGACCATTATGACCGGAGACGGGGCAGGTTATTTCTATTCGGTGTTCCCCGGAAATTATACCGCTCTCCAGTACTCCAGGTCTGTTGCTGCCGGAGATATCAACGGCGACGGCAAGACCGACCTGGCGATCGTAAGCGACGGCGGCGATGTCCCCGGGGGAACAGCCATGGTCACCATCCTCCTGGGCAACGGCACCGGTTCATTTCAACAATACAGCCAATTCCAGCAGCCCCAATACACCTCCGGAGCGGCAATTGCCGACTTCAACAGCGACGGCAAGGCTGACCTCGTGCTGGTAAACCGCTCAAGCAACACCATGTCGGTACTGCTCCAGGGGTTCCAGTTCGGCACCCCGGTTCTGCTCAACCCGGCCAATCCGGTTTATTTTGCCACCATGCAGGCGGCTCTGGATAACGCCAGTAATGGCGACGTCATGCAGGCCATTGCCGGCGATCTTTACGAAAGCCTTACTATAAACCGTGGCGTAGAAATCACCTTCAAGGGGGGAGTCAGCGCCAGCGGCGCAGCCACCGGCTACACCATACTGCACGGCACGCTGACCATCAGCACCGGCTCACTGGTAGCAGAGAATCTGGTAATCGTCTGAGGATGAAAAAAGAGGTAACAATGGGGCAGGCAATCCGATCCCGCGATTGCCTGCCCCACTTTTTCGGTTACGCCAGGATCCCGCGGTTCTTGAAAATCCTGGTCAGCCCTTTGGTCTTCTTGCCGCCGTAGAGGTTCTTCTCCGCCATGATGATCGCCTCGGCGCCGTCCTTGAAATCCGCATACTGGGAAAGGTAGAACTGGCTCTCGATAATCACGGTGTCGGACTTCTTCGCCCCCAGCAGCTTGCGCACCTGCCACAGTACTGCCGACCAGATCTCGCCGTCACGATGCTCCTCCCCCTCCATATCCGCCGGGTACATCTTGGGGCTTTCCAGTTTGCGCAGGTACTCCTGCGGCGGCTTGTATCCCTTGGCGTCCCATTCCCCGAGCTTCACCTTGCGGGAAGCCTTCTTGTACTTGTAGTAGAAGGTCCCGGCAAGGTAGTCGCCGAACCCTTCCCCCATGGCCCTTCCTTCGGTCTTCTGGCCGTAACCCGGCACAATGGCGTCCTGAATGGCATGGCCGTACTCATGAACGATGATCTCGGCATCCTCGGCATCGTCCACCCCGCCGGTACCAAAGGTGATATCCTTGCGGCCGGGTGACGGGTCGTAAAACGAATTGTCCTCAAAGGTGCCGCGGGTATTGACCCGGATCGGCCGGTTCAGGGCCCCCTTAGTCCCGGTGAACCCGAGCGACTGGATGTAGCGCTGGATACTGTCGATGTGGTAGTAGGCCATCACCTCTTCGAAATGGTCGTCAAACCTGTTGAACAGGAACTCCAGGCTCGTTGACTGCGCCGAATTCTTGGTCTTGGTGATATCGACGTACGCCCCCTTGAGAAAACCGGAACCATCCAGCTCCTGCAGCTGTACCGTCTTGTACGCCGGAGCCAACACCGGCTGGTCGCTGTCCTTCAGGTCGAGCAGGTCGTCGCGGTCGAGCGTCACCACCGGATTGGGGAGAAACACCTTTCCCTTGCCGGTCGCCTTGTGCAGCACGTTCCGCTCGTCGATGACATGGCCGTTCACCCGGTCAATGAACAGGATCCAGGAACCGGCCGGTTTCTCGGTGCCGAACTTCACCTTGCACACCGGCCGGAAGGTCCCTTTCATGGCATAAACCATGTTCTCCTTGCCGATCTCGGTGGCCAGGGTGCCGTACTCGGCGGCTTTTTTGGCGATAATGGCGTCAATCTCCTTGTCGGAGAGAAAGTCAGCGGCCTTGCGCTTGCCCAGCTTCTTTTCCAGGGTCGGCGCCGGCACCGTATCGTTCATCACCATGAAGATCCGCTTGGCATTGTTGATATGGATGGCGACCCAGGCGCCATGGATCGGCGTCCCCTCGAAATGCTGCTGGAACAGCACCGCCTTACCTCCCAGGCTCTCGGTCACCTGCTCGAACTGCAGATCAGCGAGCGCTGCCGAGATCTTCAGCACCGCCAGGTTTTCTTTCAGGAACGCCTCAGCAACCTTGCGCGGGTCACCCGCCAGCGGTTCGGTCTCAAAATCGTAAACCTTCTTCGGCACGTAGTTGTCCCGGTCCCAGCGGACCTTGCATTTGGTCAGATCGAGCTTCATATCCCCTCCTTCATGATTTCAGAGACTTGAACGCGTTCACATACCCCTCGATCCTCGCCCCGTACACCGGCGTCTGTCCCGAGCCGTTGTAGTAGGAGGCAAAGCGGGTGTAATCCTTCAGTTGCAAGGCATCGATCATCTTCGAGGTGCTGCCTGCGCCGCGGAGAAAATCAAACAACCCCAGCACCTGATAGCGGATGTCGCTGCTGAAGTTGGCAAACATCTCCTGCACCGAACCGTAGCCGAGCGCCGAGCAGTTGAACCCCATGACCTGCGGCCCCCCCATGCTGATGGCGTTCATGGCGGCGTTTTCGCTCAGCTTGCGGGCAAAGTCGAACACCAGCCATTCGTTGTCCTGCTTGCCGTGGAAATCGAGCCAGGCGGCGTTGCTATCCTGCCGGAACTTGTGGCCCAGCCATTTTTTCTGGGCATTGAAGGCAAAATGGGCGTTAAAGGTGTCGTGGTTTTTCTGCCCCCACAGGTTCCAGAAGATATGGTTCTCAAAGCGGATGATCATCCGGTTGTTGGCGTCAAACCCGGCGCCGCCCGACTCCACGCAGAGCACTGCCACTGCCGCGGCCGGTTCCACTTCGATGATGCCACAGAGGATCTCCAGCAGCCCCCCCTGGTCGTTCCAGACCTTGGCCGCCATTTTCTGGCTGGCATTATGCTTGGCCAGCACCGGGATCACCTTGCTCTCCGGCGGCGCCAGTTGCGCGGTGCGCAGCAGCTCCATCTCCCAAAGGTAATCGGCCGTCGGCGTGTTATCCACGACAGTGACGTAATCGCCGGAGACATAGCCGGAAAGGCTGCCTGACTTGATCCGGTACCACCCCTCCAGCTTCTCCAGTATTTCGACCTTTGTCCCCCGCGTCAGCGCGCCCAGCGCCGGTTTGGCAGTGGACGGTTCAGGGCGGACATTAAGGCTGGCAGCGTTGACCAGACCGGTTTTGTTAGCCATTACCACACCTCCATTCAGTTGGTTCTACGGATGTGCAAGCAATTTATCACCACGAAATCATTGCGCAAGTGCGCTATCGGCTATTTATTTCATTAGAGAATAAACTAGTACTGAAGAGCTATCGGTTGTCGATGAAAGTAGTAGCGATAATTAGTGACTTGCGATCTGCCGGGAACGTGAGCTTTTTTCAGAAAACCATGTATACTTGGTTCCGGATATATCTATTGCCATACTCCCTCACCGAAAGAGGCTGACGTGCAGATCCTGGACGTGCGCACCATCGTGTTCGCCGACACCATCAACTTCATCGTATGCACCTGTTTCGTGGCAGCCCTCTGGCGGCAGAACCGCACCCGTTTTGCCGGCCTGCAGTTCCTGGTTGCAGCTTTCTCCTGCCAGACCGTGGCAGTGTTTCTCATCATGCTGCGAGGCGTGATCCCCGACCTGGTTTCGATCTCTTTCGCCAACGCCCTGGTATTTACCACATCCATACTTGCCCTGATGGGATTGGAGCGCTTTGTCGGCAAAGTGCGCTCCCAGTGGCTTAATTTCACCCTGCTCGGGATCTACTCCGTTATTTTCATCTCTTTTGCCATAAACCCGGTAAGCCTGGGCATCCGCAATTATGCAGTTACCATCGGCCTGCTCCTGATCTGGGCACAGCCGATGTGGCTGATGCTGGTCCGCACCGATCGGGAGCTGCGACCGGTCACCTTCAGCGTGGGGCTGGTCTATGCCGGGTTCTGCCTGACCAACCTCATCCGGCTCGGCCACTACCTGACCTCACCGATGGCACAGGGCGACTACATGAAGGCCGGGGCGTTTGAGGTGATTGCCTTGCTGGCATACGATGTGCTGACCGTTGCCCTGACCATAGCCCTGGTAATGATGGTCAACAAGCGACTGGCCATGGAATTGAAAAGCCGGGAGGAGACCTTTTCAGCAGCGTTCCGAGCGGCCCCGTATGGGCTGACGCTCACCAGCCTTGAGGACGGAACCATCTTCGAGGTCAATGAGGGGTTTACGGATCTGACCGGATATACCCGCGAAGAGGTGTTGGGACGATCAACCTTGGAGTTATCGCTCTGGCAGGACAGTGAGCACCGTCAGGAGATTGTTGATGAACTGCTGCAACACGGCAAGATCCGCGATCGTGAGCAGCGGTTCCGCAGGAAATCAGGCGAGATGCAAACCGGGGTGTTTTGTGCCGACATCATCACCATCGGCAACCGTCGCTGCATCCTTACCGGACTCAGCGATATCAGCCGGCGCAAGCAGATGGAAGATGAGATCCGGAACATGTCCCTGCGTGATTCTTTGACCGGACTTCTCAACCGTCGCGGTTTTTTCGTGATGACTGAACAGAAATTCAAGGAGGCAAACCGGACGGGAACCAAGCTGCAGCTGGTTTATATCGACGCCAATGATCTGAAGAAAATCAATGACAGTTTCGGTCATGACGAGGGGGACCGTGCCCTCCAGGATCTTGCCCAGGTACTGACAGCAACATTTCGCGAAATGGATATCGTCGCCAGAATGGGTGGCGACGAATTCACCGTCTGCTTCACCGAACCGCAGGACACCCACCCCGAAAAGGCCCTGGAGCGGCTGCAACACAATATTGCCGATATCAACGAGCAACATGCCAGGCCCTACCATTTGGCCATCAGCTTCGGCACCTCAACCTATGACCCGCTGAACCCACGTTCCATCGACGAGCTGCTGTCACAGGCCGACAAAGAGATGTATCGCCACAAACAGAGCAAGAGTGGCTGATTGCGGCTAGCTCAGCTCGAAAGCCATTAGCGGAAATTTCTTTAACCTACCGGAATCTTTATCCTTGCGGAAGGCCGTGAAAGGCGTTAAAACAAACCAATATTCACGAGGCTCCTCGGTGCAGAAACAGCAAAAACGCCTGAAAACAGCGATTGCTCTACATATAGAAACCTATCAAAACATCATTGAGTCGCATAAGTTTATAGATGTAGAAACAAGTTTCTACATCTATAAACTAATTTCTACATTTAGAAACCGGCTCTAACCGGTCAATAAGTGGTTATGTCGTAGAAATGAAGAAGAACAAATCAGTGGAGTGTCACCGATGAAAAGAAGCTTTATCGCTCGGCAGTACACCTCCCATGGCATGGGACGGAGTTATTATGAAGAAGCTATATTTGAGACGTACGAAGCAGCTAACTCCTTCATTCAGGAAATTAGCGAAGAAGATGATGATTGTTTCTTAAGCGAAATTGTTTCATACCCAACCAACAGCACGGAACCATGGGACGATACCCAGATATGGACGTTTGATAGAAAGGGAAGCCTTCTCCATTTTTATGATGCACGTAAGGAAGAGGCTGAATGCAAGGTCATTGAGGAAGACGGCTGTAAAATAATTCTCCGTGAGCCCCGGCCGCAAACCTACACAGGAAAATATGAAGTCGGTAACATAGTTATTATAAGAGCGTTTCCATGGAATGAAGTATCACCAGTAACAGAGGATACTATAGGCGTAATCGCCACGACCCCGAATCATTTTGAGGAGTGGCTCTCAAAAGGCAAAGATAGGTACGATTGGGATAATTCCTACGTGGTCTATTGTATTCGGTCCGGTTATGTGGACCATATTCATGTAGAAGAGCGTGGAATCGAATTGTACACCAACGAAGTACCCGAAAGACTCACATTTTTAGATGATTTAGCTGAATATTTTAGGGGGAAAGAAATTTTGAAGAAAGAAGTCATGGAGGAAGTATTTGCGGGCAATATCTTTGTTGAAAAGGTGCGCCGCCTTAAAAAATCCGACTACTGTACGTAAAGAGGACATAACCAGAAAAATGCACCTGACCAAAAGGCCGCCAGGTGATTTTCCGAGCCGTTGATCGAATGATAAATATGATTAAAACGAAATTGCTTGTACTGTCTTAGTTCCTAATAACAGGCTGCAGTGCATAAAGGAGTTCACCATGTCATCCATTATCGACGAAGTCAGCCAACGGGCAAACCTGGCGCTGTCAAACCAGATGGAGATGCTCACCTTCTACCTGTCCGATGATCAGCTGTACGGGATCAACGTCTTCAAGATTATCGAGATGGTGGAGAGCCCACGCACTTTCAGCCGGGTCCCCATGAGTCATCCGAGCATAATGGGGGTGATCGATTTTCGGGGCAAGCCGATAACGGTGATCGACCTCTCCATGGCGATAGAGCTGGAGCCGATAAACCCGGAACAGGATATCAGCTATATAATAATCTGCGAATACAACACCATGATTCACGGATTTCTGGTGAAACGTCCTGAACAGCTGCTTACCCGTGGCTGGGACGAGATAAAACGGCCGACCGGCCTCCTGACCCTGTCATCTTCCCTGGTGGCGATTGCCTACGGACCGGATGGCGAAGCGATACAGCTGCTGGATATTGAAAAGGTGCTGGCCGAAGTCCTGGGCATGGAGCACAAGGTCAGTGCAGACAATCCGGAACTCCTCGCGCAGAGCGTTGCCGGCAGTACGGTCCTGGTCGTGGATGATTCGAGGACTGCACGTTCCCTGATATGCATGGTGCTGGACCAGATGGGAATAACGGCAGTTGCCCTGGATTCGGCTCCCAAGGCGTTGTCGTATCTCGGCAAGCTTGTCGAGACGGATGACGTCGCAAGCATCGGGATGGTCATCAGCGATGTCGAGATGCCGGACATGGACGGCTTTACCTTTACCCGCAAGCTCAAAGCCGACCCGGCGCTTGCTGGGCTGCATGTCATGCTGCACACCTCGATGAGCAACCCGTCAAACAAGCAGAAGGCCGACCAGGTAGGTGCCAATGATTTTCTATCCAAATTCTCGCCCGACGAACTGGTGAGGCGGGTTACTGCTGCCCTGTCAAAGGAATAGCCGTTGAGCAATATCGGAATAGAAATGTTCCATTCGCACAGGCTTTGGGCCAGGTCTTGAAAAGTAAGTTTTTTGAGGAGTTGTTGATTGAAAAGTGATTTTTCAAGACTTGACCCTCAGCACCATATAAATTTCTCGAAATTGACAGCAGTTCTCAAATTTGCTAACCTCTCCACATGAACTACACCATCGAATATTTCCATACTCGGGTTCTGGCTGAGATTCAATCCTGGCCTAATGGTATTCTTGCCGACTACGCGCGAATCATTGAACTTCTTATGGAATTCGGGCCAAATCTTCGCATGCCACATTCTCGGGCAATGGGTGGTGGAATTTTTGAGGTACGGCCACGGGGCCGTGAGGGAATTGGTCGTGCATTCTATTGTTTCGTTGTCGGACAAAGGATCATCGTACTGCATGCGTTTGTAAAAAAATCTCAAGCAACCCCAGATCAAGAACTTAAAATAGCTCGAAAACGATTGAAGGAGGTCCAAAATGGCTAATTTGAAATATCAACCAGTAACCCATGACCATACAGCTTTTCTTGAAAAAGCCAAAAAGCGGGAAGAGTTCAAAAAGGCATATGAGGATTTGGAAGAAGAATATGCATTGGCAAAAGAAATGCTTGCAGCTCGTGCGCGAGTAGGCCTCTCACAGGAAGCCGTCGCTGAAATCATGGGAACAACAAAGAGCGCAATATCAAGACTGGAAGCAGCTGGTAAGCACGCCCCATCCTTAACCACCCTCAAAAAATATGCTCACGCCGTCGGCTGTCACCTTGAAATTAAATTTGTTCCAGAGCGTGCCCAACAAGGGAGTTGACAGGGCCTCATAAAACGTCCGATCAACTCCCGGTCCAAGCAAAACAAAAGAAAGGGACGTCATGATTTCATTCAAGGACTTTTCTGACTTGTTTCGCCCGCTCGTAAGAATATTAAATTCCTGGCCAATGTGCGTTCTGGCCATAGGTTTGTCTTGCGGACAGGTATTTGCTGCGGATGCTACACTCGGCCCAGAAGGCGCCAAAACCATCCCGATTGCGGACTCTCACGTTCATGTTTTGAAATGGATGAACGCTAAGACACTGCTGGAAAACATGGACCTTAACTCAATCCGATGGTGTGGAGGTGCCTGGAGCCCGAAACAGGGCGAGGCAAGTTCCGTTCTAGGCGATCGTTACATTGGAGCCACAGGGCAGCGTCAATTTGTTGCACTACACGACAACCTTGACACCGCCTCCTTCGAAAACCCAACTTCACCGCAAGTCAAGAATGCGCTTTCCAGCATTGAAGAAGACCTCCGCGACAAATCAACACGAGTTGTCGGTGAAATCATCGTGAACGCGCTTACGTCGACAAGACAACCTTCTTACCGGTTCAAGCTCAAGGCCGATTCTCCGACATTGAAGGCGTTGTTTGAGCTTGCCTCAAAGTACAAAAGACCAATGAATATCCATGCTCAGTGGGATTCTGATACCGCACAGGAAGTAGAGCGGCTCGCAGCGTCGAACCGCAATGGGCAACTCATTCTCTCCCATTGCGGCAGCACCACGACACCTTCCGATATACGTAGCCTTTTCGAGAGGAATGCAAATGTTTCATGCGACCTTTCAGCTCGCAGTATGCCACCGTTAAAAGGTCAAAAGAATGCCATATTCAATGACAACGGAATTCTCGGCGGTTGGAAGAAACTGATCGAAGACTTTCCCGAGCGATTTGTTGTCGGTCTTGATACTCTGGAGAATTGGGAACAGTACGAAGACTTCTTGCATAAAATACGTTTTGGACTTCTTGCTAATCTGTCACCGGAGACTGCGGAAAAAGTGGCGTACAAAAACGCTCAAGCCTTGTTCCAGCTGAAGTGAAGGGAACAACCGGATATGACGAAAGTATTTCGCAAAATATAGCCTTGACATTATATAACGCGCAAGCTATTTTTTTTATTTAAGGGATGAAATATGGCGTGGGATATCGTAACGGTTGAGCACTTCGATGATTGGTTTCTAAGCTTGGTTGCTTCGGAGCAACAAGATGTGTTGGCCGCCATATTGGTTCTTGAGCAATACGGTCCTACGTTAGGCAGGCCGCACGTTGATAGTCTCAAAGGGACTGACAAGGTAAAGAACCTGAAAGAACTCCGCATACAACACAAAGGCAAACCGTATCGGGTATTTTTCGCCTTTGATCCTCTCCGCCAGGCCGTGATGTTGTGTGGCGGTGACAAAACCGGGAATAAACATTTTTACGAAACAATGATCCCTATTGCAGAGCGTGAATTCCTGAACTATTTGCAAGAACTGGAGTAAGTTATGGCAAAGCAACTTTCTGAATTAATTAAAAAAGTCGACCCTGCTGTAGTCACAGCAGCGCGGGCTAAGGCGGATCAGGAAGTATTTGAACTCCGCCTTGCTCAGTTACGTCAAACGGTTGAGATGTCGCAACATGATCTGGCGGCTGCACTTGGAATATCGCAACCATCCGTCGCCAATCTGGAAAAACGCGGCCACGAAGTTAAAATTTCTTCTCTCAAACGCTACATTGAGGCACTTGGCGGTAAGTTGTCTCTGGACGTGGAACTGGCTGATGGTCGTCACATCGGCATTAACGTCTAGCGCTTGCAGATGGGAATAACAGGTTAAAAGGTCGTGAGTCAGTCTCAAATATTGAGGAAGGCAAACGACCTTTTCATTTTTGAAGGAAAAAGTCCAACGATGCGCAGCAGCGGTGCACCCGCTGTACTCTCTCTCGTTGTAACGAATACGCCTTATGGAAAACAACCTTAAGGGGAAAAGTGGGCGGCGGCTGTTGAATGCCTGCGGTTACTCCGTAGCAGGCATTGGCGCGGCATGGCGTCATGAAGCGGCGTTCCGGCAGGAGCTGCTGATGGCTGCCGTACTGATTCCCATTGCGCTGTTCTCTCAGAAGCCGGGGAGCGACAAAGCGCTGCTGATCGGTTCGGTGATGCTGGTGCTGATCGTCGAGCTATTGAATTCCGCTGTTGAGAGCCTGACTGATCGCGTTTCCCTGGAGATCCATCCCCTTGCCAAAAGGGCGAAAGACACAGGAAGCGCGGCCGTTATGCTCTCCCTGCTCACCATGGCAATTATCTGGGGTTTGATTTTCCTGTAAGCCTCAGCTCGAAATCCCCAACTTCACCGGGCAGTTGCGGCAAAAATCGGGCGGTTCGGCGCTGTTGACGGTTTTCCTGACGGACTGGTAGACATCGCTGTTCCATACCGCATCCAGCCCGTCCTTGGCCAGGTTGCCGGTCACCACCCCGGAACGGCAACAGAGCGAGCAGGTGCCGTCAGTAGAGACCAGCATGTTGCGCCATGGCTCGTAACAGGGGTTGAGCGCCACCGGCTCCTCACTGGCAGCAACTGCGGGTGAACCTCCGTATTTCTCCATCGCCAGATAGTCATGCTCGCCGTAAGGCAGGAAGGTCCCGACCGATATCCCTGCTGCTGCGGCGCGCTCTAACGCCTCGGCGAACAGCTCCCTGACCCGCCCCCCTTCGCTCCCCGCGGATAATGCGCCGAACGAGGCGTTGATATTCATCAAATCCATGAACTGCACATGGCAGGCGCCGAATTCCGCAGCCAGATCGACAAAGGCCGGGATCTCGTGCAGGTTCTCCCTGACCACGACAAAGGAGACGCTGTACTGGGCGCAGCCGCTGGCGCCGCTCCTGAGGCGGCGGCCGAAACCGCGCAGGTTTGTGGCCATCCGGCCGAACAGGTCTACCCCGGTGACCTGGCGGTAGGTGTCACGGCTGGCGGCATTCACCGAGACATTGAGCGAAAAGTTGCCGTAATCGAGAAACTTTCGCTGCCAGGCAGCATCGAAAAGGGTGCCGTTGCTGGAGACGTTGAGCTGGATCCCCGGATAGTTGGCGGTCACGTAATCGAAGATCGCGCCGTATTGCGGGTTGAGCAGCGGCTCGCCCCACCCCCAGAGCTGTACGGTGGAGGCAGTTTCCAGCCCCTGGGCCAGCGGCATGAACTCCTCCAGGCTGAGGTCCCGGTATGCCCCGGCCACAGCCGGGGTCCGGTCGGTGCAGAAGACACAGCGGAGATTGCAGCGGGTGCCGGTAGGGATCTGAACCATAAGCGGCGCCGAAACCAGCCGCTCTTTCTGGAAGATGGTCTCCATCCGGTTCAGTTCCAGGTTCATTGCCCGCAGCCTTGTCAACATGCCGGTGTCAGTCGTCACTTCATCTCCTGGTTGTTTTGCTGGTTCCCGCAATTGAGGTTTTCGTCGCTACTTTTTCAGGAGCTTTTGCCGGTTTATTAACAACTTCCGTAACCGCTAACTTTGGCTCGGCAATGACAGCCCTCGTTTCAGCGATAACCGCCTTCGGCTCGACTATTGCCAGTTTCGGCTCGGCAATGATCGCCTGCGGCTCGACCAGCTTAGGCTCCGTCACAACCAGCTTTGGTTCGGCAATAATCGGGCTTACCGCTAACGGCTGCGGTTCGGCAACAATTGGTTTGATCGTAAGCGGCTGCGGTTCCGCGATCACCGGCTGCGGATCAATCAGTTTCACGTCGATCGGCTTGATATCGATCGGCAAAACCCGGGGCTCGACCGGGATGATCGTGGGCTCGACGGCCACACTGAACGCTACCCCGGTGGGGCTTGCGGCAGTACCGGCCGGGGTCTTGACCGTGAAGCTCCTGGCGCCGGTCGCGGCATCAGCGGCGATGATGAGCGACACCGGGAGTTGTCCGGCAGTGCCGCCGGTCCTGATCTTGGCCGTTATGCCACTGCCGGAGAAGTCAACCGCCGTGGCGCCGGTAAGGTTGGTGCCGTTAATCACCGCATCGACCGTGTTGCCACGGATACCGGAAACCGGGTTAATGCCGGTGATCGTAGGAACCGCCACCTCTTTGCGCACCTCGATTACTATCTGGTCCGGCGCACTGCGCAAACCGGCGCTGTCTTCGACCACCAGTTCGAGGACGTGCCTCCCTACGGGGAGTGTTACCTCGATCTTCGGGTTCGTCGTCTCAATCGGAAATCTGGTGAGTGCCATATCTATTGCTCCTTTCATTTCTGCAGGTATGAAAATTTAAGACAAATTTGCGGGATAAAATGGCGCAGTCACTATTTCTTGTCCCAGATATATTTGACAATCGCTGCCCCAGCCGATGCCTGGGCCCCGGAAGCGTCGAGCAACACCGAGGTCTCGTCGCCGTTGGTGCTGATGGTGGCGCCGCTACCGGCATTGGCAACCGGCGCTGCGATGCTCTCTTTCAGGTTCCAGCGGTACAGGGCAATGGTGCGGCCACCAAAACCGTGCGATGCCGAAGCATCGAGCTTGACCACCCCGTCGTCCCCCACCACTGACACGGTCTGCGATCCGCCGGCCGCAGCCAACGGCACGGTCAGGACCACCTCGGACAGTTCCCGCGCCGCCTCTGCCACCTCGTCCTGCCGGGCGAGAATGTCGGCTGTCAAGCCGCTCAGCACGGCATCTTGCAGGCTGACCACGCTGTCGCTATACCCCTGCCATTCACTGGTGCCGGCCAGCCCCGCATAGATCGCGCCAAGCTCCTGGCCGGTGTCGTGCTCAACGTCAGCCAGCGAAGCAACCAGGGCGGCAAGCTCACCTTCACCCAGCAGTCCGGCGCGACCGAGCATCTCGATGGTGATTGCCGACTGGCGAACATCATCGCAAGAAGGCGACGGGAAGCGGAGGTTGAGAGCGGCAAAATCCTTGCGGGTCCTCCCCATAAGTTGCACCAGCCGCTCCTGCAGGTCCGGGGGGAGTCTCCCGGACGAAGCAGCAGTGGACACTGCACCGGAATAGAGGAGATAGCGGAGGTCGATCTGGTTCGCCCCCGGCGCGGCCGGATCAGCCGCATCAGCCACCGCCGCAGCTCCGGGCTGGAGATCTATCCGAGCCAGCTCAATCGCCGTCAGGTTGTCGGGGCAGCTCTCGGAAACGAAAACCTCCGGTGCCTCCTTGATCCGCTTGAAGCCGTTGTATTCCGGGTTCGCGGTATTGATCACCCGCTCATCCTCGGCCTCCCGGTATCGGAGCCCGACGTAGACCAGCCGCGCCGCGCCGGCAGGGGGCGTCACGCTAAGCAGTCGCGATTGCGGCAGGTAGAGTTCGTTGCCGTCGCCGTCGATTGCCGCTCCGGCCAGCACCTCCAGGTTGAGCCCCCCTGCTGCCCGGACCCGCAGGCATGAGGCGATCCCCCTGATTACGCCGGGGGTGTGGAGCCCCCGGTTGTGCAACCGGAGTTTTTCGCGGTGATAGTTCTGCTCCCCCTGCCAGTCATCCGCTGTGGTGAAGAACCCCTTAAAGTAATTCATCCGCTTGAATTCAGTGAAATCGGTCATAGCTGTCCCCTTCCGGTGATCATCCCAATATTGTCTCTATTTCAATCGTAGATCGTATCGCTATCTGCATCGGGGAGAGGACTCCCCGGATATCCAGGCTGTTCAGCCGCAGGTAGTACAAGGTATGGGCCGGCTTCTCCAGGTCGATAATCCCTTTGATCTTCTCGACCCGAACCTGCTCCAGAACGCTGGACGGCACGGTCACATCGACGATGAACCGGTACGGGATATCCCCCTCGTCCTCGATCAGCACAGTATCCCCGCTATAGACGCCGGACGCGGTTTCCGTGGCGCCGTACGGTATGCCGGTCAGGTCGTACGCCGTGTCGGCCAGCCCGTCGCGACGGGTCACGGTAGCGTTGTTGTGCTCTGTCTGGGTAAATTCGTAGTCACCCGGCTGCTTGTGGAACAGGGTGACCCTTCCGGCGTCGATATCGGCATCGACCCGCTCCACCAGGTCGGCGCGGTAGAGGTACTCGATTCCGCTGGCCAGCTCCGTGACCAGGTACCAGTCGGAGCGGGCCAGCCCCCGCCGCTCGGCGGCGAAAGAGGCAAACCCGGCCGGCGGCTCGAAACCACCGATCATGGAGGCAACGCCGATCTGCATCCCGGCTGGCCAGGCACATTCCCTGATCTCCGGGGTGTGGCCGGTATAGATTTTCAGATACTCTTTCAGCCCTTTGACCGTGCCGCGCAACCGGTACAGTTCCACAGCGCGGCTCAGCACCTCGCGCTGCTTCTGCTCGTCCCATTCTTCGTCCAGCTCCAGCGCCAGCCACCCGGCCAGCCACGGGAGAAACTCCGGGTCGGTGCGATACGAAGGATCGATCTTGTTCAGCGGTATGCAAAAACGGTCAATCTCGGCCAGCAGCTGTTCAAACCCGGCGAAAACCTCGCTGAACGGCCGGAGAAACTGTTCCAGCCAGGGGTCTTCCCGGTAGATGCCGGGGAGATGATCGAGAAGACGCTTCAAGACGCTGTCGCTCATTGGATCTCCTGCAGCAGTGAAGTCACCACGATCTTGCTGACTGCTTCAGAGAAGCGCACCAGGCTGTGGGCCGGTATAGTGATCATCCGCCCGGAGTCTTGCCATACCCCGCCAGCCATCTGACCCAGGGCAAGCGTTTCCAGGTGATCGACCCCGGCAACCCCCTCGATCAGGGCGCAGACCTCGGATTCGTACACCGGTTGACCGAACTCCCAGCCGGTCATGCCGCTGCCGTCCGGAGCAGCGGCAACCGGGGCAAAGAAGCTGCGCAGCGCCGCCATGATCCGTTCCCGGACTATTTCCGGCTGTGCCGCCGGAGTGCAGACCACGGTTACGGAGAGAGCGATGTCACTGAACGTCGGCCCCACGACATGGTGGCAGCAGGTAATCAGCCGCCGTTCGTCGAGAAACCGGTACACCTCATCGAGCAGCGCCGGAGACGGGGCCATCGCGCCGTCGCCATCAGGCTTCGGTACGATGATGACGCTGACATGGCCGATCCGCTCCTCATCCGGGCCGGAACTGTCGAGTGCCCGATCAGCCAGGCAGCATGCCCGGGCAACTGTCGGAAAGGCGCTGACCACCAGGGTCTCGAAATCCTGCGCCGTGACTGCCCGCCAGGGGGCCTGCAAGCCGTTAACGGTCGCGGCGACGGCATCATCAAGCGATCCGGACACCTCAGTGCCGAGCAGTTGCAGAAAGCGGCGGCGGCTCGCCTCAGGGATCCGGTTGGTCCGGTACATGATCCCCTCGGTTAGCCAGCAAAACAGCTCCAGCAGCGTGATGCCAGGGTCGGACAGGTTATGGTTGGTCCATTGCGGCGCCTCCCGGGGAATCAGCCCCCGCAGTTCCTCCATCAGGTCATCGAATGTCCGGTTGTCCAGATTAATGCGCGGTATTGTCATCGGCTCAATCTCCCAGGACCATTTCGATATCGTGACTCCCCGAACAGGCGAGATGCCCAGGGGGAATGGAAATTCGGTCGCGCCGCCGCGCCACGGACAGGACAGCCATGAACTCGAACTCGGGATAACGCTCCCCGCCGGTGACGATGCAGAGCCGGTCTCTCCCCGGCTGCATGGTTACGGTACGGGCCACGGTCACCCCCTCACCCTCCAGCCACTCCGTAAGCGGCAAGCGCACCGTGCCATCCGTTGAGAGGAGCGCCAGAGAATCGACCGGCGGCAAGTTCTCGGTCATATGAAACGGCATCCTGATCGTGACAGCATCGTTCTCCGGGGAGACCCCGATCACGGTCACCGCTTCCAGCAGGTTCCGGTTGGCACTGTCGACGACATGCACCGTTTCACCCACCCTGAAGCCGTAAAGCGAAACCTTCACGCTTCCGGTTGCCGTCGCACCCTGTGGCAACGGGGCAAGCGGATCGGCCAGCACCAACCTCAGCCGGTCGTCAATGGTGCCGACCCGGCTACCGCGCGGGGCGGTGTGGCTCAGGCACTGCCGCGGCAACAGCTCCAGCTCGAACTGCTGGAGCGAGCCATCCAGGGCCAGCTCGGCAACATGGTCCACGCCCGCTACCCCCTCCAGCTCGGCATAGACTTCCGAAAGGTAAACGTCGCGCCCCAGCTCCCAGCCGCTTCGTGCTGTGCCACCGGTGAGCGGGTGCAGGAACTCCTCCAACCGCTTGAGCGCTTTCAGCTTCACCTCATCACCCTTTTCCGGGAGGATCGGCACGATCGCAGCCGTCACCTGTATCTCGATGTAACGGGGACCGGTAACAAGGATATGCCGTTCGCTGGCCAGGTTAGTCAGCGCCCGGCTTTCCAGGTAGGCTTTGACATGGCGCAGCAACGGCGGACGAGGATACGGCCTGGTACCCGCCTCGCCAGGGACGATCACCACCGTCACCCACCCCTCGCTACCGTTGCCGTCCGGATCGCGCGTCGGCAGGCACCAGGCGGCAGCCACTTCACGGCCGGCATCGCGGGCCATCCAGGCGTAATCCTCGATCGTCACTGCCCGGCCCCGATGCTTGATGGTCCTTGGCCCCCGTTCGCGGACCTGCGCCACCGATTCCTGGTCGCCACCCCCCACCGCCAGCTCCAGGTTGGCGACCCGCTTGACCGCAGCGAGTTGACCGGCAGGGTTGCGCACCACTGTCACCGCCCCTGGCGGGACATTACCGGTCCCACCCTGGTGACTGCGGTACCAGGCGGTCTTGATATTGTCCCTGGCAATGGGAGGAATCATGCCCCGAGCCCCATCGCCGAACAGCACCCGTCCCGTGATCTGGTCCAGCACAAAATGCCGGTCCGCTGCGGTCGAGGAGTAAAAATTCTCCACCCGGCGCCAGAGTACCCATACCCCCTGCTCGCCGCTAACGGTCAGCGGAAATTGCTCGAACGGCACGGTGCCGTCTGGGGCCACATGTTCCCTGGCCAGGAGCGCAAGTTCTAGTGCCGGCGGCCGGTCGCACTCCCGGACATAGATCTTCAGCTCCGGCAGCACCGGGACCCGTCCCAGGGTAAAGGCCGCGCCTGGCTTGCCGTTGCCAGACCCGAGCAGCTCTTCGGCCATGCTCGTGCCGTTGACTGCCGGGACCGTATTGCACCGGATCCCCCGCAGATACGGGGTCGGCAGAGGGACGACCGCTTCGGGCAGCACCTTGCGCAGGATGTATTTGCCGATGGCAGCGCCGCCGGTATCGAGGGAGCCGGAGCAGTCGATGGTGACCGTTGCCGTGCCTCCGACTGCCGACACCACCAGGTCGGTGCCGGCCCGCGCAATCAGCCTGCTGGAAGAGACCAACCGCCACGAGTAGCGCACCGGATCGCGGCCGCTGGCGGCAGCAGTGGCTGAGGCGTCGAGCAGCACCTGCGCCTCGCTTGCCGTCGTGGCCACCTGGATATCGGCTCCCGCTTGAGCCTGATGCGGCTTCAGTCGCCAGTAATAGCGAACGAGCCGCTGACCGTCGGCTGCGGAAGAGCCGGAGGCGTCGAGACTTACCGTGGCCTGGTTGCCAGCACCGGGGCTGACGCTGATTCCAGCTGGGGCAACGGCCACCGGGAGCGCCACATGGGCCCTGGCACGCAGCCAGTAAAGCTCGCGGCCAAACTCCCTGCTTAAACTAAGATCGGGCGGCGCATTGAAGCCGAGATAACCCCGCCGGGTAAAACCGGCACTTTCGTCCGAGGCTGGCAGCGGTTGCCACTCCTCTGGCGCCGCACTCCGGTATTCCCAGATCATGAGCGGAAACTCCCGGTCTCCGTTGCGCTCCTCATCCACATCGAGCAGGATCTGGATCCATTCGTTCGCCGGGAACGGGGCGCTGAAGCCGAGATAGAGGGCAGGGAAATCGGCTTCGCCGCTGAACGGAGGGAATTGTCCTGCGGCATCGGCAAAGGAGTGGCGGTCGAGTCGGTTATCCAGGGAGCGGTACAGGGTTGCCAGTGGCCGCAAAGCGGCCGAACTGCTGAAACCGCCGTAAGAGAGTTTCAGGTTACCGATGCTCGGGGCAAGGACTGCAGGAGCGCTCCAGACCGTGGTTCCGGAAGGGTCGGTGCCATACCCCCCTGCCGTGACCCTGGCCCTGAGCCACAAGCCTTCCTGTTCAGCCACGCTGCACTTGGCCCAGAGCGGTCGCGCCCGGTCAGCGCCGGTAGGCACCGCGAAGCTGACCGTAACCCCCTTGCCGCCGGCGGTAAAGCCGAGGCTGTTATCGTCGAACCCGGATAGCGACTGCAGCACTGCTGTCCTGCTGCTCTCGCCGATGGTAATCCACCCCTGCGCCGAGCAATACTCCCAGATAACCCGGAGTTCGCTCAACTCCCGGCCAACTGCGGTCGCCGGCACCCCGGACAGATCGAAAGAGATCAGGACCTCGGCCCCCTGTTTGGCAAACGCCTCGTCACACTTCAGATAAAGGGAATCGAGCCGGCCGGGACGCTGCCCGAGCGGGAAGAACTCGCCCTCGGGTTCGAGCGGGATAAAGGCGGCGCCGCTATGAATGGCGCTGACCGCAGCCTCCACCGGCTTTGCTGGGGAGTTCGGGATCAGGATCTCCCGCCCGGCGGTTATTGTTGCCAGCACCGGCAGATGGTCCCGGCCGGTACCGCCGGTGAGGGAGCAGGCCAGCCAGGCGCCATGTTCCTTGTCGAACTCGAACCTGGCCATCTTCGGCAGGTTGCTGAACATTATCCGGCCATCGCGGGAGAGCGAGTCAGTAGCGTCGGCAACGACCGCGCCCCCCTCATCAACCAGATCGCGCCACTCCTTGCCGTCGTAATAGAGCCATTGCAGGGTCCAGCCGTCGCTATCGGCACTGCCGGCCACGTCAAGGGACACCTCGAGAATGACGGTTCCGTTCAGGCGGCTCGGGTCGTCAGGGAAGTCGAACAGGCCGTCATCGCCGAAATAGAGCAGCCGGGGGCGTTCGCTATCACCCTGACACACTGCGAATGACTCGGTCGCCAGGGCTGCCTGGTCGCCACTCAGGACGCTGATCCGGATCGGATCAATAACGATGCAGGTCTCAAGCCCCCCCTTGATGACGTTCAGGTCGCGCTCGGTTTCGAAGATTACCTCCGGCCGGCTGTCGCTCTTTTTCGCAGCCACCTGGGTGCCGCTTGGCACCCGAAGCGGCGACGGCGCATCCTTGGCTGGGTAAAAGGTGATCTCGCACCTCGCCGGCTGCGGCGGCAGCAGATCCACGCCGGCAGTCTCCAGAAAAGTGCGGAAATGGTTCTCCGGCGCCTGGTTAAGCCTGGTGATAACCAGGTCGGCCAACCGGCCGAACAGCCGCGTCATCCCGGTGCCGACGCCGGGCGTTCCCGGTTGCGGGTGCCACCCCTCCTGCTCCAGTTCGCTCTGCAGGAAAGCGACGACCTCTTCGCCGGAGCTCTTGCACAGCGGCGGAGCAGCGTTGGTCAGGCTGTTTGTTGTTTCCGAAGCTCCCATAGTCAGGCTCCCCTGGCCTTGGTCGTACTATGCACACCTTTGGTTCCGGTCAGATTCGGCTTGGCAGTAAAGACGCCGTACTGGTCACGGTGCTGGTGGTCGTTAAAGATATCGATCAGGCTCTCCTTGACGAGCGCCGCTGCCGCTGCCGCTCCCAGAGTGACCGTGTCGCCGGTTACCGTGACGTTCTTCCCCTGGAGCGTGATATTGTCACCTTCGATCCGGGTCGTGTCGCTCTTGATGGTGACCCCGTGCGGCGCGTTGATGGTGACATTGCCGCCGGTAACGGTTATGGCCACCCCCTGCTGCACATCAACGGTCAGGGTCCGGTTCCTGGCATCGAACACAATGGCGTCGCCCTGATCGTCGCCGATAGCAATGGTCATGGCGCTATCGTCCAGGGTGACGATATGGCCGGTGCTGTTCCTGATCTGCATCCGTCAGCTGCTCACGGCTCGCTACCCCGCTCCAGGTAAAACGGGTAGACCATGTTGAAGCGACTGTCCGTGGCCTTGACCCGGTAGGTGATACTTAGCAAGAGCAGTGACGGTTCGTCGGGAGCGGCCTCGGCGATTACCTCCTGCAGGTCGATGCGCGGCTCCCAGCGTCGCAGCGCCTCCTCCACATGAAAGCGGATCAGTCCGGCTGTCCGGACATTGTTCGGGGCAAAGAGATAATCGTGGATGTTGCAGCCGAAATCCGGGTGCATCAGTCGTTCGCCCGGCGAGGTGCCGAGGATGATCCGGATCGATTCGGCAATCGATTCCTCTTCTGCCGCCAGCGCTATTTCTTGGTCAGCACCCGGCTTGACCGGAAATTTCCAGCCGGTGCCGAGGAATTTGCTCCCCATGGTCAGGCCCCCTTGGTCATGACGGTACTCTGAACCCCCGGAATCGCCGGCACCGTGGGTGGCGACGTGGGAGCACCGAGGTTGCCCACATGGAAGTGGGTATTGAAGGCGGTCAGCATCGTCTCGTTGACCAGTGCCAGGGACGCGCCGGTCCCCAGCTTGACGCTGGCGCTGTCGAGGGTGATCCCGGACGGCGCCGACAGGGTGACAGTGCCGGTGACATTAATCTTCAGGTTGCCCCCCACGGTCTGATCGGTATTACCGCTGGTGCTGATGGTCAGCGAACTACTGGCAGCATCCAGTTCCAGCTTGTTGCCGCCGGAATCGCAGATGGTGATCTTCTGGCCGTCGTCGTCGAGCGTCACCTTGTGGCCGCCAGTGCTCTTCAGCTCGATCTTCCCCTTGGAGTTGGCATCGTCCAGGACGATTTCATGCCCCCCCTGGCTCTTGATGGTCACCTTGGCCTTCTGGTCGTCCTTGCTGTCGTCCATGGTGATAAGATGGCCACTGCGCGACTTGATGGTGCGCAGGTTGTTTTTCCCCTCGCCGTCCATGGTCTCGGGCGGCGTGTCGTCGCTGTTCCAGAGCATGCCGATCACAAACGGGCGGTTTGGATCGCCATGCTCGAACGCCACCAGCACTTCGTCACCCACCTCGGGGATGAAGAAACTCCCCCGCCCTTTGCCGGCCGCCATGGTGGCGATTCGCGCCCAGTTGGAGAGCGATTCCGCCACAGCGCCGATGGACGGGATCTCGACCTTGACCCGGCCGAGGTTGTCCGGGTCGGCGATGTCGTTGACGATCCCGGTAACAACGCCGTAGCGCCGCCCCTGGTCATTGCCTGCTCCGGTCATCAGGTCGCCAATGCTCATCGTCCGTTCCTCTTGACTTCAAAATCGCAGCGATAGCCGGAGCCATCAATGGTGTGGGTCGCTTGAGTGACGTAGTAGTTGCCGCTGAACCTTTGCCCCAGCCCTTTCAGCTCAATCACCGTCCGCGCCCGCAGCTGAGGATTGCCGGTGCAAGCGCCCCTGCCGGAGATCAACTCGATGGAACTCGCCTCCAGCTTTGCCAGCGCCACCTCCATCGCCTCTTCCTGGGAAGCTGCCAGGTGATCTTCGGCCAGCAGCCGGTTTTCACCACAGAGCCGCATGGCAATCTCCGAAGCGCTTTCTCTGCCGAGCTTGGCCCGCTCGTCGCCAGGTCCCGCCTCATGCGCCAGCGGTTCCTTCCCCCGGCCCAGGGTGGTCTGCGAGGCGCGCACCCGGACATGGGTCAGCTTGCGATAGGTGGAGAGCGCCGGGGAAAACGACCGGAGGCTTTTGCCCCATTCAAGGGTCAGCTTCGGTCCCCGCTCCACCAGGTAGCGCGGCTTCTCAAAACAGAGGGTCCGCTCCTTGACCACCACCTCGTAACCGATCCGGTTGGCCCGTTCCTGGAGGATGGCGGCATAGGTGCCGGTGCCTGACGACACCTGGCGATGCTCGGCCCTGGTGTCATCGACCCGCGCATCCAGGCCGACCAGGGTGGCAATCTCCCGGGCGATGCCGCTGTCGGTCTGCTCCCGGAACGGGCGGCTGTCGCACTGCACCAGCAGCTTGCAGTACAGCCCCTGGCCGCGGACCGTCAGGGTCGGCACGCCGCTTTCGGGAAAGGTGGGGTTGATGGCAGTGACCTGGCCGATGAATTTCATGGTGCAGTTCCCCAGGTAGCCGAGTTCGATCTCCACCTCTTTCCCCTCTTCAAAGGTGCCGCTGTCAAGCCACTGCAAGGTCCCGCCCGCCGGAAACCGCCCGCGCTCCGGGTGCCGCTCCCTGACGGTAAAGGTGAAGGAGTCACCCTGATTGCAGCTGTCAGTGACCGAGAGCGAAAGCACATCGAAGTTAAAGCCGTGCCTCAGCTCGGTGCCGTCGATCCTGATGACAAATGCAGGTACGTATTCCAGTGATGCGGGCATTAATTCATAACCTTTTGTAGATTTGTAGGGGCGCAGCTAGATGCGCCCTGCCCCCTAATCGGGGTTCTGAACCCATCATAAGCCAGGCGCATCCAGCTGCGCCCCTACTCTATTGCCGGGATGCTCAGGACCTGGCCCGGTTGCAACGCCAACGGATCATCCATACCGTTGGCCTCGGCAATGGGGCGCCAGTTCTTCGGGTCGCCGTACTCTTTTCCGGCAATACCGGCCAGGGTGTCGCCGCGTCGGACAGTATAACGTTTGTCGAAATTGGCGGAGCGGTGCTTGGCCATCCGAAGCCCGGTGTCGCTGAACTCTTTGAAGGTGACATCGACCGTGGCCCGCGCCGGAATGCCGCTCGGCAGGAACAGCGTAAACCGCTGCTCGGCCCGCTCCAGCACCCCCTGGAAATTGAAGGTGCCCCAGCTGAACAGGCAAACCGGCGGCGCATGCAGCTCCGGGTCGGTGTCGAGCAGCCCTGCAATCCTGCCGGTGTGCTCCCGGACGTCACTCCCCTGCTCATAGGTATCGAAAAAGAGCTGCATTGACAGGGTCCGGATGTTGCCCCGCACATACTGGATCGGCGGTGCCTCCAGGCCGGGAATGGCAATCTCGGCAAACTGGTTGGAAACCGAAAGCCGGTACTCATTCGGGTTAAACAGCACCTCGATGGTTTCCGGTATGCCGAGGATCTTCTGTATGGTCGCCTTTTCCAGTCTCATTTAAAGGCCTCTGCGTTCCTTTTCAATGGTCAGTCTTTGCTCAATGACCGTGTAGACCTGGTCTGCGAGCTGTGACAGCTCTTCCCGCGACAACCCTGTTTGCCGGGACGGCGTCGTGGTGTCGGCAGCTGGAGCGCTGACCGTTGCCGCGGTCGCCGGCTGCTGTTCCGGTGACCGGTTGAGAGCTGGCATCGCCGCCAGCTGCCCGCTTACCGGATACATGTCGGCGGCTGATGACTGCTGGACCAATCCGTGCGGCGCTTCGGCCATCACTGCGGCAGGCGCCGCAGCCGCCCGCCTGCCGATGCCTAACGGCAGGGAAGCTGCGGACAGCGGCACCCCGGCAGCGCCAGCAATAGAGCCCTCGACAGCAGTTACCTCCGGCTGTCGCCGGTTGCCGGTCATCCTGCGCGCCATCTCTGAACCAAAAGATGGCGACGGGGTTTCAGCCATGAGTTGTACCGGCTGGGCAGCGGCGACCTGACTTCCCTGGCTGCGAGCAATCGTAATTACCGGGAGTTCGTGGCTATCGATCCCCTTGACCGGCTCAAGCCCCGCTCCGTCCCGGCCGATGACCGGTGGAAATTGACTGCTTGCCTGTCCGCTATTATTAACCTGGCGGGATGTGCCGATAGGTAAGGCTGCCGGGGTATCACCATCGCGAACCCCTTCGCTACCGCCTGGCGCCAACTTCCTGAGCAGAACTGGGCGTTTCCCATGGCCCGCTTGGCCTGGGAACGACTCCAGCGAGACACTCTCTCCGGTCTTTGCGCTAACGCAACCCGGAGCGCCTGTTAACGGCAGCTCCGCGGTTTCCGGGCGCTCGGGAAGCCGGGTCACTACCGGAACCAACCGACTGGAGCCGCCTGCTTCGGCAACCGGCACAGTATCGCCGGAAAGCGGCGATTGCGAAGCTGCGGCAGCCATCTTCGGTGCATTCTTTACCGCCATCTCTGCCGCCAAGGGGGAAGAGTCACTGCGGCTAGCACCGCTCCGCGGGGCGACAAGTGGCGCGCCTTGTCCCAAAGGAGCATTGCTGTGGTGCGGGGCTTCTTCCAGATTTGTGATGACGTCTGGCGTAACCGGGGGGGAAACAGCGCGAGGCTCCTCAGGAGAAACAGTTTGCAGTTTGCTCAAAACAGCACTGGCCGCGGCGCGCTTTATGTTACCAGCCGGCCCCACCGCCGGGCTTCGAACACCGGCTGCAGAGAGAGACAGCTCGCTCCCGCCTGACGCAGCCGCATCCTGCCTGGCCCGCAGCCGCGGGAGCAGCCCGAAAACCTGTGGAGTAGCCGACCGGTCAACCTCTGAGGGTTCTTCCGCCACGGGGGCACTATCCTGTTCCGCACCGCAACGGGTCACCCCTGCGACAAACGGCAGTTGTTCGCGAGCGCCAGTTGCCTCCCGGCCCCAGCGGCCGAAGATCTCGGCGGCCAGCGTGCCCCGCGATTCTGCCATGGTGCAGAGCGACTCGCCCCGGCTCAGGATCTCCGCAGAACGGCTGAGCGGAGAGAGCTGGGCGTAACGCCCTGCGACGCAACGCTCCAGCGGCGCTTCAGCAGTATTATCAGCAGTTGTCAGGGTCTCGTTGTCAGTCATGGAACCCACAATGGACTAATTCCACCGCTTCAATCGCCACGGCATTGGCTTCGGCCCGCAGCTCAGGTCCGACCCAGCGCAGCGGATAGGCCCGCTCCAGATGCCAGTGCTGCACCGGCGCCCTGGTAGTATCGAGCAGAATGATGGAGACGTTCCGCCTTTGGATGACCCCCCGGCGCACCTCCTGGTGCCAGAGCCAGAGCGACGGGTCGTCGGTCAGGCCATGCCTCAGCACCAGGTTGGACGGGTAACGCGCCGGACCGGCCAGGCGGTGGATGTAGCTGTTCAAGCCGCCTTCACGGTAGTCATGCACCTCAACCTCAGCCTGGAGTCCGGTAACCTCCCGGAACCCGGCTGTCACCAGCCCCTCGATTTCTACCAGGAAATTGAAGCTGAGATATGGATCGCGCCGCTTGTCTAGTGCCATGTTTCACTCGTTTTCGTATGATATCTCAACCGGCGCAGCCCTGATTCACCCGCTCATTTATCCGGGCGATCTCATCCACCCAGCGCCGCCGCTCATGGTGCTCCATCCCCATGATCTCTTCATGGGGCCAGTGGAAGTGATAAGCGATATAGGCTACCTCCCCGGACAACTGCTCCGGGGGGCAGCCTATGCTTCCCCCGAGCCGTTCACCTCCACCTCGAACCGGCCTTCGCAGTGGGGACACCCCACCTCCATCCTGCTGGTGCCGTACTCGTTGATCCTTCGGTAGAAATCCTGGAGAAAGGCGAGGTCGGCCGAGAACAGCCCCTCGACCATCTTCGGGTTGAGGGAGGTGTGGCTGCCGAGCCGCGTTATCACCCGCGACAGCAGGATGATGACCAGATAGGCCGGGTTGGCCTGCACCCGCGGGTCTTTCATCGGAGCGATCTCGTCAAAGGCGGTGGCCAGCCGCATGCTCCCTTCCCGATGCAGGTTCCCTTCCTGATCCACATAGCCCCGCGGCAGGGTAAAGCTGAATTCGGTCTGCAGCGTCATGCCTTGGCTACCCCTTCATGGGCGATTTCCAGCGACTCGATGGCAACCTCGTTGCCGGAGGCGTTGAAGGTCGGGCCGGTCCACTTGTTCGGCCAGGCGTGGACAAAGTTCCAGCGGAGCTTTTCCGCACCGGTGTCATCAAGCAGGATGATGGAGCCGTTTTTCCGCTCAACCTTCCCCTCCATGGCGGTCTTGCGCCAGGCCCAGAGTTCCGCATCATCGGTAATGCCGCGTTTGAGAGTGATATTCGAGAACTTCACCATGCCGGGAAGCTTGCGCGCATGGAGCGGCTCACCCCCCTCACGGTACTCGATCGGGTCCTGGGTGGAATCCAGCCCGGAACACTCCTTGAAACCGGCCCGGGTGATGCCGTCGATCTCAACCAGGAAGTTATACGCGCGAAAAGGGTCTTTGCGATCTCCAGTTGCCATGATTCTCTCCTCCTTGAATTAACCGGCCAACCGGGTTACGGCTGCCGTGTCTTGTTTTTGTTGCGCACGCCTTCATAGGCGAAACAGGCGGCGAGCCGCTCCTGTTCATCGAGCAGATAAGCGGTGTCGCCGGTATTGTTCCAGAGTGGGGCGCGATGCCCCCAGTACAGGTCGTTCAGGGTATCTTCTCCCGGTTTGGTCCAGACCTTGACCTCGGCGCCGGGGTGAATCGTATAGTTAGGGAAGACATAGCGGTGTCCGGCAAGGTCGCGCAGCACCCAACCGGTCAGCTCCACCGCACTCCCCCCGCGGTTGCGCAGCGTGACAAACTCTCCGGCCAGGTCGGCGCCGGGCGGATCGGGATAGATGCTGACGATCTCCACCTCCGCGCCGTTACCCGCAGATGGCATGGACATGGAGGGAAGCAGCCCGGTGTCCGGGGTGACCGTCACCCCGCCGTCGGTCTGGACGATCCGGACAATGATGAATTCCGCCGGGGCTGCCATGGCCAGGCCGATCACCACCACCAGTTTCCCCTGGTCGCGGAGTTCGCTACTGTTGGTTTCGCTGTCGCACTTGACGAAATAGGCTTCTTCCGGCTTCTCTCCCTGAAACGCCCCCTTGCGGTGCAGGGAGCCGAGATAGCTGCCCAGTTCCCGCCTGATCCGCATCCAGAGCGTAGGGTCATTGGGTTCGAACACCAGCTCCGCCATCTTCTGCTCTATGGTCCGGCAGATCGCGAGGAAGAGCCTTCTGACATTGACATAGGTCCAGGCAGGATCGCGGCTGACGGTCCGTGCCCCCCAGACCCTGATCCCCCGCCCCGGAAAGGAGCGGAGGCAGCTGACGTTTTCCGGGTTCAATTCCCCCTGGCCCTGGTCATTCAACACTGTTTCGAGATCGATCGCCTCTTCGACGATCTCATTGGCCGGGGCCTTGTGCACCCCGTACATCTGGTCGCTGCGGGCGTAAATCCCGGCAATATGCCCGCAAGGGGGGACACAGCCGCCGCTGGCCACAGGGCCGTCGCTCACCCGGATCCAGGGATAGTAAAGGGCGCCGTCGTCACCGGTGAGCGCTTGGCGCTGCTGCAGCACGCCGACGGTATCAACCCCTTTGACCGAGTCGAGAATGGCGAAGAGATAGCCGCCGGCCTGACTGGCCCGGGCGCGGCAAAAATCGAGGACCTTCTGCTGCAGCGCCAAAGCCTGGGATGGGAAGAGCTGAATCTCGGGGACACAGATCAGATCGACCGCAGCAAGCAGCTCCCCTTTGGAGAGCTCATCAAAAAGGGCTTCAAGTGCCTGGCTAACCGCTATCCCCCGGTCGATGGCGCAGACATGACAGAGGGAGCCACCATTGGCGAAAAAGCCGCGCACACTATAGGCAAGGTAGCGGTCGGGCGCCGGGTCGCCGAAAACAGTGCGGAACTCGTCCCAACGGCCAACGGCCAAAGGCTCACGAGCCGCACCGTCCGCGGCATACCCGATGAACAGAGGTATCCCGGTCGCCAGCTCCCGTGCCGGAGCCACGGTCAGCTCTCGGATATACACTCCAGGTGTCCTGTATCTCCCCGGCATTGCCACTCCTATTTAGAAGGTCCGGCCCACTGGCTGATTCTGAAAATGACAAATTCAGCCGGCTTCACCACTGCCACGCCGATCTCGGTCACCACCTGGCCTAGGTCGCGGACCTCTGACGGGTTGGTTTCAGCATCGCACTTGACATAGAACGCCTGCTGTGGCGTGCTGCCGAAGAGCGCCCCGGCCCGCCAGACATTGGTAAGAAACGCCGTGATGTTCCGGTTGATCTTGGCCCAGAGCGCCATGTCGTTCGGCTCGAACACCACCCACTGGGTCCCTTCGTCAATCGACTCGCGGAGGTAGTTGATCAGGCGCCGGACGTTGATGTATTTCCATTCCGGATCGCCGTTCGGATCTGAAGCCAGGGTACGGGCGCCCCAGACCTTGATGGTGCCGTTGAATTCACGAATGCAGTTGACGGCAAGCGGATTGAGGCTTGCCTGGAGCGACTTGCTGACCCGGTACTTAAGCCCGAGGGCACCCATTACCACCTCGTTTGCCGGGGCCTTGTGGACGCCACGCTGCGCGTCGGACCTGGCATAGATCCCTGCCAGATGGCCGCTAGGCGGCACCGCTATCCTCGTGCCGGCGCTCTGCAGGGGATCAGCAACCTCGATCCAGGGGAAATAGAATGCCCCGTACCCTTTCGGGTTGGCCGCTGGGCGCCAGATGCCGGAGTCATCGGTTGAGATCACCAGATTGTCGCTGGCAATGTCGCGGGTGCAGTCGAGTATCGCCACCCGGTCCTCCAGTAGCTGGCAATGGGAAACCAGCTTGGAGTGAATGGCATTCAACGCATCCTGGTCGGTATCCGGCGGCAAAGGCGCAGCCACGATGGCGATTTCGTCAAGCTCGTTGAACTTGTCGATGGCGTCGCTGACATCATCCACGGACGCAACCCTGATAACCCAGCAACGGGTGCCGCCGTTATTGAAAAAGCCGTAGACGCTATGGGCCAGGTACTGGTTATCCTCGCAGAAATCGCCAAACTTTTTCCGGAACTCCTCCCAGCCATTGATCGGCTGCGCCACCCCTGCCGTGGCCTGGGTATAATTCCCGCCTGCCGGGTTCAGCGGCATGTCAGTGGCCGCTATGTCTGCGGCAACGCCAACGAATCCGGCCGTGCTCGTACCGACTCCGGCAATCGGCTTAACTGCAGAGGGCACCTCTTCCACATAGACTCCTGGTGCGAAATAATCAGCCATTTTGTCCTCCCCTTTGTGATGAATTAGGTTCCAGCCAGTATGTTAATGCGCGATAGCCAGTTGCATTTCCGCCACGGCCATTTGAATTCGCCCGTCACTGTTGCGGGTGACCGTCACCTGCTTGATCCCGTTGCCATATCCTGCGCCGGGCAGCGACGCCTCAACTTCGTAGGTGCCATTAGCCAGATCGAGAACATGGAAATGTCCGTCCGATTCCGCAGTCAGCTCCATTTTGCCATTTGTGCATGAAACGGAAATCCTGGCACCCGGCAGCGGCCTGCCGGTCACGACATCTGTGACTTTCCCGGCTATTGCCACCTGATGCCTTGTGATCTCCCACTCTCCCTGCGCCATGCGTCACCCCTCCTCAATGCCCTGCCTGAATTTGATAACCTTGTCGGTGACCAGTGGTCCGGTCTCTTCCGGTGCATGCGGCGCAACGCCGATGGTCACGGTATAGTTGAGCGCGGCCTTCGGCTTGCCGCCGAGCGCCTGCCAGAATTCTCCCATGCTTTGCAGCTGCCCCGGCTGCAGGGTCACGGCAGGCAGCCGCGGCTCCTGCCCCTTGAGCCCCCCCTGCAGCAAGGCTTCAGGAATCACCGGGTGGCGCAGCAGCACCTTCATAACCTCTCCCAGGAGCCGGTGTTCGTCAAAGGCAGGGGTGCTTGACGCGCCAGAAGCCCAGGCCGTGATCAGGTAAGAACAGTCCACCCGTACCGGTGGCGGTTTTTTACTGCCAGTTCCGTCGCTGCGCCGCTCCAGCAGCCACTCCTGATCGCGCAGGTCCCGGTTTTCCCGGACATCGTAGAGAAACAGGTCGATGGCCGGCAGCGTCACCGCTGACGGCGGGAAACTGCTGTCAGGCGGCGCAAAGCTGATGGCTACCTGGCTTGCCACGCCAGGCGGCAGACCGGTCTTGAGAAGCTCCTGCAGGGTTTTGTCCAGATCGTCAATCATCTGCTCTCCAGGTTACGTGCTGCGGGTTGTCAGTCGGCGTCTCTCAATCTCTCCAGGACAGCACCGGAAACAGCGTCCAGAGTGACCTGAACAAATCCGGAACCAAGGGTGAGCGGCGCAACCCTCAGGACGAATTTCACGACGTACCGGTTGTCCGTCAGCGAAACCTCTATCTGCGCCAGCTCATCGGCACTGAATGTTCCGTCAACGGCCTGCCGCGCAAGCTCAATTGCCTGCTCTTCTGTCAAGCGGCTCATAACCCTCCCTCCTGCCTACGGCATTATGCCTGTTCACGACCGCCGGGCAGGGCCGCAATCCCACAGCTTCGCTGCCGAGTCCAACGGATGCCCGGACTCGACCCTTCCTCCAACCCCGGTGTAGTCGTACACTACCCCCGGAACCCGCTGTGCATTATGATAGGTGGTATCGACTGCCGACGGTCCCACGTTGCGCTGATACCCCGCAGCCCAGCTAACCGTAGGGGTATGGGTGTGGAACAGACCGACAGTATAATCATTGCCGCTGTCCGCGGGTCTGGCGGCAGGGGCCACCGAGGCGCCTCCGGGCGGCGAGTTCTTGACCCTCGGTCCAACCGAGTGCCCGGTAGCGGAAAAAGCTTTGGTATCGGAATTCCACCGGATCCAGAACGCCTGTTCCCTCCGGTCCTGGGCGGTGTTCGCGGTTTTGGTTTCCTTCCAGGCTTTGTCAGCCTCGGTCTTGATGGTAGCGTCCGCAACAATATCGCTGTAGGTTGGGAACGTGACTCCGTTGCGCTGCACGGCATCGCCGGACTGCGCCAACGATGCCGCCCCCCCCTGTTGCACAACGTGGGTAAGCTCGTGGGCCAGCAGCCAGCGACCGGCGTCGGTGCCGGGGCTGAATCTCCCCTCGCCCATGTAGATATCGTTGCCGTGGGTAAACGCCTGCGCAGCAAGCTCATGATTCATCTGCGCGGCATCACTGCCGGTGTGCAGCCTGACGCCGCTGAAATCAACGCCGAAGCGAGGTTCCATGTAAGACCGGACTTCGTCGGGAAGTCTGCTGCCGCCACCCTTGGAGGCGTTGATCCGGCTCTCGGTCTGGCTGCTCACCTCTGCCCCGACCTCGCGTGCCGGCTCGACGGTCATGTCCGGAACACCGGCCATGTTGCCTTGAAAGATCTCTTCATCCTCGAAACGATGGATCGCCGGACCGGCCTCTCGGGCCGAACCGGTCACACTGTTCGCCATGCTGTCGGCTTCCCGCTCCAGCCGGTCACCCGGCGGGGTGACCGTAAGCTTTGCCTGGATCAGCCCGGCAACGGCACGGTTCCCCGCAAGCCTTTGCAGATTGAGCATGGCAGAGGCAGAGGCGAGAAGGGGGTTCTCGACAGCACGCTGCAACTCCGCAAAGGAACCGGTCGATGCGCAAGACCGGGAGCTGTCTGCAGAAACCGTACTCTGCCCGGGTAGGGACTGGTCTGCCTGCTTGCTGCTGAAATTCCTTGTCATGACTACCTCCTTGGCCGGTCGTCCGACCATTGCCTAGCCGTCATGCCGGTCAAAGTCGCCGTCGCCGACGATCTTGCCGATCTTCTGATATTCACGCCGAGTTGCCTGCATCAGGTGGGTCATGGCAACCCCTCCACCCTCACCTGCTGCCAGGAACGCCGCAGAGATTGCGATATTGCGGATATTCCCACCTGCTATTTCAAAGCGCCGGGCAATCAGCTCCAGGTCGAGCAGCTCGCCGCGCGGCACGTCCTCCGGCCAGATTTTCTGCCAGATCGCCAGCCGCTCCTGTTCCTGAGGAAACGGAAACTCGACGATGAACTGGATTCTCCGGACAAACGCCTCGTCCATATTCCCCCGGAGGTTGGTTGCCAGGATGGCAATCCCCTCGTATTCCTCCATCTTCTGCAGCAGATAGCCGGTCTCGATGTTGGCATAGCGGTCATGGGCGTCCTTGACCTCGGAACGCTTGCCGAACAGGGCATCGGCCTCGTCGAAAAAGAGGATGGCATTGCCGGTAGTTGCCTCGGTAAAGATCCGGTCCAGGTTTTTCTCGGTTTCGCCGATGTACTTGCTCACCACCTGGGAGAGATCGATCTTGTACAGGTCCAGCTGCAGGTCATTGGCGATCACCTCGGCGGCCATGGTTTTGCCGGTGCCGGGCGGGCCGGTAAAAAGGGCGCTCAGCCCCTTGCCGTAGGAGAGCTTCCGGTCAAAGCCCCATTCGCCGTAGACCACATGGCGATATTTGGAATGACGGCACAGCTCTTCCAGCTGGCTGATCCGGTCAGGCGGCAGCACCAGGTCATCCCAGCCGTATTTGGGAACGATCTTGCACGCCAGCTCGCTGAGCTTCGGGTTGGAGTGCCGGCGACAGGCGGTGTAGAGGTCGTCTTCTGTGATCTGCGGAGATTCGGGGTGCTGCCAGCCAGCAAGGTCTGCTGCGGCAGTAACCGCATGCCGGATCTGCCCCGGTGTGAAGCGGAACCTCCCGGCCAGCGCGCCATAATCAACCCCGGCGGCAACCCTAAGCCCCTTGGCGCCCTCACGCGACCAGAAATCCTTTCTCTGGCCGAGGTCTGGAGTTGGAAACTCGACCGAGAGGAAATGGGCGCCCCGGAACATCCCGACGACCTTCAATGGTGAATTGCCCAGGATAAAGGCCGGCTGTGAGACATTGCCCAGCGCTTCGACCAGGCAGCTCAACCGTCGGCGGTCAGCATCATCCGTCAGGAGCAGATCGAAATTATCGAGACAGAGGCCGGCACTCTGCAGCAGCGCCTCCCGCAAGATCGCAGCAACAGCCTCCTGGAAAGCACTTTCGGAGCTGGGCATCCTGGCAATATCAACCGCCAGCAGCGGAATGCCGAGGTCATGACAGATCCCTTTGGCCATGGCACTCCTGCCGGTGCCTTCCGGCCCGTGGAAATACAGCACCAGGCCTCGGCCATTGCCTTGTTTTCTGCGGGAATGCCGCCAGACATATTTGTGCAGCCGCTTCTGTTCAGCCTGCACCAGCGTGATCAGGTCAAGATTATGATCGTCGCGGCAGAGCTTGGCAAAGCCGCTGATCCGCTCATCCAGGCCTTCGCCACCAAGCAGGAAAGCGGCAATCCGGCCATCAATCCGGAGTGGCCGGGACAGTGACGAATGGCCGGCGTCATCCGGAGAGGCAACATGGGAGAGCAGCCGATGGCGGAACAGTGGCGAGTCAGCGGAGAACGCCTTGCGGCCAGCCAGCTTCTCATCCGGAGAAGCGCTGAGGAGATTGAGGATCAGGCCGGGGGTGGGGAGTTGCCGGGTTATGTCATCGTGGAGATAGCCGTACAGCCGCTGGTAACGGCTATCGACTTCTGGGGCCAGGCAGATGACCAGGGCGCCGACCTCGAACGGAGAAAGCCCGAACTCTGCGGCAATCCGGCATAAGGGTAACTCACTGCCATGACCGGCAGCTGTCGCTACCCTGGCAGCCACCCGCTGTTCCTGCTCGTCGAGCTCCCGAGCCAGCGCCTGGAGTTCCTCGTTCCCTGCCCGGTCATCAATCTCAGGGTCACCGGAGTGCACAGGACACGACAGGATCCGGCTGACCTCGTCATCGCTAATGACCAGCCCCTTGAACTGGCTGAGCTGATCAGATTCACCCCGGAATTTTCGTAACACCAACTGTCGCCGGATAAGCAGATCCAGGCGATTCAGTTCGTCGATGGCGTGTTCGTATGCCTGGCGATATGAAATTTTCTCTCGGGCTAACCCGGCAGGTTTTTTCAAGGATGAGTGACATGCCATATGAGCACCGATCAGGCCCGAACCTCAGATAATCTGAAAAAACGGGCGTGGATAAAAATACACTCATTGAGGTGATGGCACTTTAACATCCTACAATTATTATGCAATTGGGCTACTGGCTATTTATTTCGGCCCAAAACCACTTACTACTATTGAAGTAAAAAAGATAAATGAAAGCAGTAGGAGGGATAGGTAAAACAGCTCCACCCATACGGAGTGAATTGGTTGGGTAACCCTAAGGTTGTACGCAGAGATGGATCAAACGGATCAGAAGCGACGAATATTGATGACGCCGCCGCGCGACAGGCGGCTTTCCAGCCAGCGTCGGAGATACTGCTTTAGCAGGAAGCGTCCGGCAGGGATGATGAAGAAAAGCCCCAGAAAATCGGTAATAAAGCCGGGGGTGAGGAGCAGGATGCCGCCGACCAGGACCAGCAACCCGTCCAGCATCTCACCGGCCGGGATACGTCCGGCAGCGAGTTCGCCCTGGATGCGGGAGATGATGGCAAACCCCTGGTGCCGCACCAGCCAGGCACCGGCAAAACTGACCGCCAGGAGAATGGCGACGGTCTCCCAGGCGCCGATCAGTTTACCGACCTTGATCAGGACGTACAGCTCCAGGACCGGAACCACGGCAAAGATGATGAATAATCTGGCCAGCATTGATGGTAATACCTTTGGATGACTGTTTTGTAAAAGGGTTGGTCGGATATAGCGAGTTTTAGGGCCGTTGTCCAGTAAATTTCAGGATAAGCGGGTCGCTCGGATTGACCAATCTGTCCCAGTCTGATAGGAATAAGATACAATCATGCTCATTGTGACAATGGTCAGGAAAGGAAGACACCATGGATAAATTTTACGATGTGATTATTATCGGTGGCGGACCGGCCGGTGTTGCCGCCGCATATCTCTGTAACCGCGAAGGGCTTAGCTACCTGCTGCTGGAACAGGGCCAGGGGGTGTTCCAGGGAATCGCCAATACCTACCCGGCAGGAAAGAACGTCTATCCCTCCAAACCGAAGGACGAGCCGGAGCCGTTTCTGGTAGAGGAGCTGCGGCCGCCGGACAAACCGGTCACGGTTGAGAAGTACGTCCAGTACGTCCAGCATTTTGTGCAGCATGAAAAGCTGAACGTGCAGACCGATGTGGAATTTCAGGATATTCGCGACATCCGCAATGGTCTGACAGTCCAGACCTCGCGCGGCAACTACAGCGCCCGCAAAGTGATCCTTGCCTTCGGCAGCAGCATCCCCAAGGAGCTGAACGTCTATGGCGACGCCAAGATGGTGGCCAAATCGGTGGACGACCCCAAGAAGTATATCGGCGCCCGGACCCTGGTGATCGGCGGAGGCAACAGCGCCGCGGACGTCATCATCTCCATCCTTGCCGCTAAGCGCGAGGCCAATGACAGCATGCCGGTCTACTGGGCGCATATCTCCGAAAAGTTTGACGTCAACAAAGAGACCGCCCAGAGGCTGGGGGAAGAGATTCTGCTCGGCGGTAATATCCGCCTGTTGACCGGTGCCACGCCGCGCATCGGCGAGGTCGACGATGAGGGCGTGGACCGGCTGGTCATAAGGGTCAGCGAGTACAAACAGCCGGACGGCATAGAAGTCTACAACGCCATGAGCTTCCCGATGCATAATGTCATCGCCTGCATCGGCACCCAGGGGCCGCTACCGATCTTCGACAAGCTGGGGGTCCAGACCATTGCCTGCGCCGAAGGGGTCTGCTCGGTGGCCCGCGAGGGCGACCGGCTGTTGCTGCTTACCGGTGAACACGAGACCACCCGTAAGGGGGTATATGCCATCGGCGGGGCGATCTCGCCATCGTTCATGAAGATCAGCGGGGCCACTATCAAGGAAGAGCGCCACCCTAACCTGATCTACACTGCCATCAACGACGCCTACCGGGTGATTGAGAGCATCAAGGGAAAGCTGACAACGAAATAAGACAGCACACTGAACCAGAAGAGCATATAGCAGTATTGATCTACCGGTCATTATTCCAGCCCCTCAGTCACAAAACGTATATTGATTAAGACTTTTTATCTTGTTTACGCTCCCTAAGTATTATAGTTATTCCCTATAGGTATCATCCCCCCGGCTCAGCCGGGGGATATTTTAGAAATGCTGCAAATGACAGCTGGCTGCCCCTAGAGGGTATTTAAGGCAGCTGTGTATCGAGAATCCACCGTCAATGAGGAACCAACGTGAACCTTCGCAAACAGGAAATCCATCTGAAAGAGTGGCAAACACAGGAAGAATTGGCCGAACAGATGCTCCCCATAATCGGCCATCTCTATCGCAACCACAACATCGTGACCACTGTTTATGGCCGCTCGCTGGTCAACAGTTCGGCAATCGATATTATCAAGGCGCACCGCTTTGCCCGCCTGGTGCTTGACAGCGAGCTCTCAACCTGTGACTCCTTCCCTGTCCTGACTGCCATTGCCAAGCTTAACCTGGCCCCGGCACGCCTCGACATCGGCCGCTTGACCACCCGTTACCAGGCCGAAAAGGACACCATAAGCCTGGACGATTTCATAGCCAGAGAACTTTCCGGGGTCAATACAGGTCGCTCGCCGCTGTTAAGCGAACCGCAGGATATCGTGCTCTACGGATTCGGCCGCATCGGCCGGCTGCTGGCCCGCATTCTCATCGAAAAGGCCGGCAGCGGCGAAAAACTCCGCCTCCGGGCGGCGGTGGTACGCAAAGGGGGGGCCGACGACCTGATCAAACGGGCCAGCCTGCTGCGCCGCGATTCGGTTCATGGACATTTTCACGGCATCATTACCATTGATGAAGAGGAAAACGCCATCATCGCCAACGGCAACATGATCCGGATCATTTACGCCGATGCCCCGGAAAATGTCGACTACACCCAGTACGGCATCAACAACGCCATCCTCATCGACAACACCGGGAAATGGCGCGACCGGGAAGGACTTGGCCGCCACCTGCAAGCCAAAGGGATTGCCAAGGTCGTCCTCACCGCGCCAGGCAAGGGGGATGTACCCAATGTCGTCTCCGGCGTCAACAACGAACTGATCACTGCTGAAGAGACCATATTCTCCGCCGCCAGTTGCACCACCAACGCCATCGTGCCGGTCCTCAAGGCGGTCAATGACCAGTTCGGCATCGTCAGCGGCCATGTGGAAACTTGCCACTCCTACACCAACGACCAGAACCTGATCGACAATTACCATAAGAATAACCGCCGCGGCCGGAGCGCGCCGCTCAATATGGTCATCACCGAAACTGGTGCCGCCAAGGCCGTTGCCAAGGTGGTTCCTGAGCTGGCCGGCAAACTGACCGGTAATGCCATCCGGGTGCCGACCCCCAATGTTTCCCTGGCGATCCTGAACCTGGAACTCTCCAGGCCGGTTGAGGTCAAGGAGCTGAACAGCTATCTGCGCAACATCTCCCTCGATTCGCCGCTGCAAAACCAGATCGACTATACCAATTCACCGGAAGTCGTCTCCAGCGACTTTGTCGGCTCGCGCCATGCCGGCGTGGTCGACTCCCTGGCCACCATCACCCAGGGAAGCCGCTGCGTGCTCTATGTCTGGTATGACAACGAGTTCGGCTACAGCTGCCAGGTGGTGCGGATGGTGCAGAGGATGGCTGGTCTGGAGCTTCCTTCTTTACCGAACTGACGTGAACAAACCTCGGGAAGCAGCGAAACAAGCGGGGCAGATAGATCAAACAGATTCATGGAGGACAAACATGGAATGTGTAGCAACAACAAGCAAGGCGCATTGCAGCTGTAGCTACTCGGCCTGCGACAAGCGGGGCAACTGCTGTAAATGCGTGGAGTATCACCTGAAGAACGGGGAGATCCCAGGCTGTTTCTTCACCCCGGCGGGTGAAAAAAGCTATGACCGCTCAATCCGCAACTTTATAAGTGACAGATCTGGCCAAGCAACCGGCTGAGCCTTTATCAACAGCGGCTTGTGGCCAGGAGATGCCGCAAGCCGCTTAACTTGATCAGGGCGTTTCGGAAAGCGCAACCGGTTGACAGACATTTTTGGGGTTATTGACCTCAGCCCCGCAGGTAAAGCAGACATGGGTGGGGTTCGAGGAAAGACGGGCGATTTCATCGGAAAGCCCGAGCCCTTTGAGCACGCAGATATGCCCATGGTGTCCTTCTTCGTTGCAACATTTCATTGCCTCAGCCATTGGAAACTCCTTTTAAAATTCGGTTTACTGCTGCGATCTGCTCTTCAGTTGCTCGAGGAAACTACATCCCGCCTTGCCCCCCAGAGTGCAGGCATGCCGGTAGTCGGCTGCTGCGCGCTCGGTTTCATGCAGCTGGTCGTAGACCAGGCCGCGGCTCAGGTAGGCACTGGGGTCATCCGGCTGAAGGCCGATAATGTGCGAGAAGTCGGCAATAGCCTGCTGATGCCGGTTCAGCTTGAGGTAGATGAATGCCCGGCTGCTATAGGCATCAATTCGCTCCGGATTTGCAGCGATGATCGTGTCGAGAAATGCCAGAGCCTTGTCGGCACGCCCCTGACTCATATACATCTCGACCTTGCCAAGCTCTTGCCCGGCAGCAGCGAAACCAAAGAGCGGCAGACAGGTCAGCTGCAGCAGAAGAGCGATAATGGCACATCTTAATAGCATCACAGCTCCTGACTATTTCTTCATGTCGATGCCGTAACTTTTAATCTTACGATGAAGATTGGTGCGTTCCAGCGCAATGGCTTCGGCAGTCTTGCTGATGTTCCAGCCGAACTCTTCAAGCTTCTGGAGAATGAACTCTTTCTCGAACTCTTCCCGGGCCGACCTGAGCGAATTGGTTCCTGCCAGACCTTCGAGCTTTGCTGCCGCATCCGCTGATACTTCATGATCCCGGAAATAGTCAGGAAGCTGATCAACACCGATTGATCTGCCGAGGCTCATAATTACCAACCGCTCGACAATATTCTTCAATTCGCGGATATTGCCCGGCCAGTTGTAGCATTTCATCAGGTCAACGGCATCGCTCTGGATCTCGATCCGTTCGCGCCCTTCCTTGCGACAGAACAGGTCCAGAAAATGCTCGATCAGCAACGGGATGTCGTCCTTGCGCTCTCGCAGCGGCGGCACTGTGAACGGCACGACATTGAGCCGGTAAAAAAGGTCTTCGCGGAACGCTCCCTGCTTGATTTCCTCCTCCAGCACCTTGTTAGTGGCAGCAACGATCCGCACATCCACCTCGATGGTCCTGGTGCCGCCAACCCGTTCAAACTTCCGCTCCTGCAGCACCCTGAGTACTTTCGCCTGAGTCCGGAGTGACATGTCTCCGATCTCGTCCAGGAATATCGTGCCGCCGTCTGCCAGGTCGAATTTGCCTTTCTTCTGGGAAACCGCCCCGGTGAAAGCACCTTTTTCATGGCCGAACAGTTCCGACTCGATCAGTTCATCGGGAATCGCCGCACAGTTGATCTCCATGAATGGCTTGGAACTGCGATTACTCTGGAAGTGAACTGCCCGCGCCACCAGCTCCTTGCCGGTGCCGTTTTCGCCCGTTATCAGCACTGACGCGCTGCTCGGGGCAACCAGCCGGATCTGCTCCCTCAGAGAGGCAATGACTGCGGAACTCCCGACCATTTCATGATCATGGAGCACGGCATCCCTTAAGACCTCGTTCTCGTCCTGCAACCGCTGCATATCAAAGGCGTTCTGAATAGTCAGCACCAGTTTTTCCAGGGACAACGGCTTTTCGATGAAGTCATAGGCCCCCATCTTGGTCGAACGCACCGCCGTTTCGATGGTGCCGTGCCCCGACATCATGATGACCAGCAGTGCTGGATGAATCGCTTTGAGCTTCTGGAGCACTTCCAGGCCGTCAAGGCCGGGCATCCAGATATCGAGCAATACCAGATCGGGGAGGTCTTGCTGCACCATGGTCAATGCTGTCACCCCGTCTTCGGCAAGTTGCGGTCGGTATCCCTCGTCTTCGAGGATCCCCTGCAGCGAGGTACGGATGCTTGCCTCGTCGTCAACAACAAGAATAGTTTTCGCCATGAAACACCTTATGCAAAAGGAGTGGATTGCTTGCTTGAATCTGTCAACCCTTGAGACCCAACTCGACAGCCAGAGCCTTCCAGGCATCGAAACTCCGCTCGATCATAGCCCGATCGACGCAGTAGGCAATCCGGAAGTACCCCGGCGCCCCGAACCCGGCCCCAGGGACCAGGAGCAGATGGTGTTTCTGCGCCACCTTGACAAAAGCCACGTCATCTGCGAGCGGGGATTTGGGAAACAAGTAAAATGCACCGTCCGGCTTGACCATTTTAAAGCCGAGCGACGTCAGGTGAGTATAGAGAAGATCTCTCTTGGACTGGTAATCCTCAATATCCACCGACTCGTGCTGCAGCTTGGCCACCAGCCGCTGCAAAAGGGCCGGGGCATTGACAAAACCGAGGGTCCGGTTGCAGAAAATAGCGCCTTCAATAAACAGCTCGCAGTGAGTCATATTGGGATTGGCGGCCAGGTAGCCGATCCTCTCACCGGGAAGCGCCAGGTCCTTTGAATGCGAGGTAACAATGACCGAGTTATCAACGTATTTGAAGATGTTCGGTACTGACTTGCCTTCGTAGGCGATGCGGCCATACGGCTCGTCGGATATTACATAGATATGGCGATCAAGCTCGCGCTCCTTGCGGCTGATCAGTTCTCCAAGCTTCTGCAGGCTTTCTGCCGGATAGATCACGCCGGTCGGGTTATTCGGGGTATTGATGATGATTGCCCGTGTTTTGTGGTTTATTGCCGCCTCGATAGCCGGGAACTGCAACTGGAAGGTCTCCTGATCGGTCCAGACCTCCCTGGGGACCCCGCCATGGTTGTCGATGTAAAACTTGTACTCCACAAAGTGCGGCGTCAGGATGATTACCTCTTCGCCTGGGTTCAAAATGGTTTTCAGCACCACGTTCAACGCCCCGCTGGCGCCGCAGGTCATGACCACACAGGAAGAAGGAACCGCGATCCCGGCAGTCTCGCTAAGCAACCCGGCAACTGCGGCGCGGGTCTCTTCGTAGCCTGCATTGCTCATATAGCGGTGCATGCCCGGTATCGGATTTTCCGCAAGCTTACGGAACTCCTGGTCAAACCGTGCGGGCGGCTCAATGTTGGGATTACCCAGGGTAAAGTCGTAGACCTTGTCAGCCCCATGCACGGCCCTGAGACGCTCTCCCTCCTCGAACATCCTGCGAATCCACGAAGCGCCTTCAATGAAGGTCTGAACTTTCGACGCAATGGCCATTATGAAAAACCTCCGAAATACATTTTGGCTCGTTGTACCATTTCCGGCATTGTCGCGCAAGACTGAAGGGCAACATGGCTATTCTGCAAACGAAACAGTGAACGTTTACCACATGCCGCAGTCAATTTGAAGTCAAGGGGGGATAACAGTTACAGCCAAAGGAGATCTTAGTTGGTGGGCTACATGATATGAAAATTGGTGTGAATGGTCTTCTGCAATTCCTCGATCTTGAGCAGCGCGTGACGGATTCTTTCCCGCTCGTCCGTAGTCAGCTGATACGGGTTCAGGTAATAGGATTCCCGCTGGATCCCCTTGATCACCTTGATCTGCAGGAGAATGCGGTGACGGGTCAGGATATGGTAGGCATCGGAGAGGCCGGAGGCAGTATTGCGGGAAAAACTCCCTTCCTTTTCCAGGTGTTCGATCCGCTTCAGGGTGCTGGTGGCCGGGATCCCCTGATTGATCGACAAAATCCTTACATTCATTACCAACGGCGCCCAAGCCAGTAGCTTGATGTTGAATTCCCCTTTGTGCTCGCCAGAGCCTTCGGTCCAGAGCCGTTTCATGAAACCGAGCGCCAGTTTCATCTCTGTCGCAGCCTTGGCCATTCCCCACAGCACCGAGAAATAATCCCGTTCAAGCCCGCGAATCAGGTCGATAAGATCATTGGCCAGTTCTTTGTTGCCGGCGACATAGCGGGCATCAGAAAGAACGATCAGGTCCATCAGGTTTTTGCCATAGTCCTCGTATTCGTAACGAACAATAGCCAGTAGTTTTTTGCGCCACTGGGAATAAGAGCCGCGCCAGGTCGGATTAGAAGGCATGATATCGCCGGTACATTTTTTAAAACCGATATCCGCCAGCCGCTCCACCAGAAGTTCCGCAAACTCTTTGAAGTAAAGGTCCGCCTCTTCGCCACCGTCATCGGCATAAACAATCAGATAATCCTGGTCGGTTATGAGCGTCTGCTCCTCACGACCGTCGCTCCCCATGCTAATCAGGGCATAGGCAAGCGGCGGCAGACCTTTACCGGCCGCATCCATCTCTGCCTCTACCAGTTCAAGAGTGCGCCGGGCCAGGATATCTCGGTATTCGGTGCATGAGGCGTGAAGCGTCGGCACCGACTGCACTTTCAGGAACCGCTCCATCTCAAGGCTGTTAAGCTCTTCATGCCGCTGCTTCAACTCCGGATAAAGTGAGGTCGCCTGAACGTCCCGTGAGAGGCTGGTCTCACGACCAGACACTGAATCCAGCCAGACCTTTTCCCCATTAAAGTGATTGTATAAGGATCCCAGCAGGTCAACAGTCTCCTGGGTGTCCAGAAACGGCAATACCCCGCGGACACGGAGCAAAATCTGCTCCTGCAGCAAGGCAGGGGGTACTTTTATGACGATCTCTTGTTCCATGTTGATTACTCAAAAAAATGGGGAAGGCAAAGCCTTCCCCATATTTTATCACAGTGTAGCGCTAATGTTAGTGGTCGATCGCCTTGGCCATACCGATGCCGGTATTCTGGCGAACATAGATCTCGTCGAACATCTCTTCCGAACGACGGCTCGGGAATGCCAGGGTGCCGAGGATAGCAGCGATGAAGCCGATCGGGATCGAGAGGATGCCCGGGTTCTTCAGGGTGAAGAGCGGCTTGTCAAGGCCCATTACGGACTTGCCACCACGGTTCTTGGCTTCTTCTGCCTTCTTTTCAGAGATGGTCTTCATGGTCTTATCCATTGCCTCAGGCTTTATTTTGCCGTCTGCAATGTTCTTCTCAAGCAGGGTGTAGGCTTTTTTCGCATCATCGGCAACCTTGTTGGGGTAGGTCATGTTCGGAGATACCATAACCAGGCCGATGGAAGCAATGGTACCGACCAGCAGGCCGGAGATGACGCCAGCAGTGTTGAACTTACGCCAGAAGAGCGACATGACAACAACCGGCAGGTTACCTGAAGAGGCAACTGCGAACGCCAATGCAACCAGGTGGGCAACGTTCTGCTTCTCAGCTGCGATACCGATAACAATACCCATAACGCCAACAACAAGAGAGGTGATTCGAGCTGCCATAACCTGCTCGTGCTGGTCGGCATGGCCGTCCTTGATGACGTTAACATAGATGTCGTGGGCAATAGCTGCGGAAGCTGCCAGAACCAGGCCGGAAACAACCGCGAGGATCGTAGCGAAAGCAACGGCGCAAAGGAAAGCAAGGAGGAGGTCGCCGAGGAACGGCGAGATGTCGCTGCCGAGCTGTTTGGCGAGCATCATTGCTGCCATGTTGCCGCCTTTGTCAACCTTCTGGATACCCTGCGGAGTTACGTGGATAGCAGCACCGAAACCGAGCAGCGTGGTCAGGATGTAGAACGAACCGATGATCCACATGGCAACGATAACAGACTTACGTGCAGCCTGTGCCGTCGGAACGGTGAAGAAGCGCATAAGGATGTGCGGCATCCCGGCAGTACCGAGAACAAGGGCCATACCGAGGGAAATCTGGTCAAGCGGGTTGGTGAGGAACAGGCCAGGCTCAAGGAAACGCTGCCCGGCAAGTTCTGCGGTGACCTTTCCGGCTTCCATTTCCTTGATGAAAATCGGCAGAAGCTTGACATGGTCGATAATGTTCTGGCTGCCCGCGATGTCAGTGAAGAACTGGATCGGATTCATGTTGGACTTGAGCGCAACAAGAATGGAGAGAACACCGGCACCAGTCATGAGCAGACCGGCCTTGATGATCTGTACCCAGGTAGTTGCAGTCATACCACCGAAAACAACGTAACCAACCATCAGGATACCAACGCCGATAATTGCATAAGTATAAGGGATGCCAAGAAGGAGCTGCATCAGTTTACCGGCACCAACCATCTGAGCGGTGAGGTAGAAAGTCGATACGGCAACAACCGAAATAGCGGCAACAGCGCGCACCGGTTTCGGCTCGGTCCTGAAGGAAAGGATATCGCCCAGGGTGTACTTGCCTGCATTCCGACACGGCTCGGCAACGATCAGGAGCACGGTGATGTATGCCACCAGCCAGCCGACCGAGTACATGAACCCGTCATACCCGTAGAGGGAGATCATCCCGGAAATACCGAGGAACGAGGCAGCAGACATATAGTCGCCTGCAATTGCCCAACCATTCTGGGTTCCGGTAATGCCACCGCCGGCAGTGTAGAAGTCAGCAGCCGACTTGGTCTTCTTGGCTGACCAGACAACAACAGCCATGGTACAGGCAATAATGATCAGGAAGATCGGGATGGTGACTTTCGGATTGGCCTTGAGAGTACCCTTGTCGACCGGCGCTGCGGCAGGAGCTGCTGCGGGAGCAGGAACGGCCTGCATTGCTGCAGGAGCAGCCGCAGGTGCCGTTGTGGCTGCAGGGGCAGAGGCTGCCGGTGCGCCAGGAGCGGCGGCAGGAGCCTTCGGTTCTTCAGCGAATGCAAATGAGCCCAGTGAGAGGGCTAACGTTAATCCTACGAACAGTTTTTTCATGTTAGATCTCCTCCTTTACTTGAGCTCATCAACCAGTTCACGAGTGAGCCGGTCAAAGTCTTTGTTAGCGACGTGGGCATAGTACATTGCAAGTCCCCAGGATACGAAAAACTGGGAAAGAGCGAAAATGTATCCGAAGTTGATGTTGCTGATAATCTTGATCTTGAACAGACCCGGTGCGTATGCTGCACCAATCGGAAGCAGGAAATAGTAAACGGTGGAGAATATCCACCAACCGAACAAGAACACCGTCTTCTTGCGATGAAGTTCGATAAATTTTGGGTTCTTCGCTATTGCGCCCCAGTCGTATTGCCTTTCTGCCATGGTAGTTACTCCTTTCTTGGTAGATCAAACCTTGATGGAACGGCGTCCCGATCCATACGTTTCCTAAATGTCTGTCAGCTTGCGCAGCCTCCTTTCCGATTTATTGTAATCCTGCTGCATCCTTCCGTTTCAAATCGGTGCATACCCGAACTTCATCGACAACACCTCAGCGCCCTCTTTCAAAGAGGGGATAATTTCATTTTCAACACGGTCAGACAGCATTCTGAATGATGGGCCCAACATGGCGAGGGCGCCGATAACCTTTCCGGCATAATCCTTGATGGTAACAGCCACCGTTACCACACCTTCACCGAGCCCCCCCTGTTCAACGGCAACACCCTTCTCCCGGATGGCGGTCAATTCAGTGCCGAGCACCTCGAAATCCGGCAGATCCTTTCTCCGGCCACGCCTTTTAAAAAGCCTTTCGAGGATCTCCTGGGACTCAAGGGCCTTGAGCACCTTTCCAGCGGCATTGGTAAAGAACGGAAACTTCTTCCCTACCATAGGGGTTGTCTTCACGTTCTGCCAGCAATCAACCATGTCAAGGAACAGGACTTCGTCACCGAGCAACACAGTCAGATAAACCGCCTCATCATGCTTACGAACCAGCTCTTCCATGACCGGATGGGCGTGCCTGATGATACTGGCACTACTGATAAAGCGCTGAGCCAGGGCTACGGAACTCACTCCGAGACGATAAACCCCGCTCCCTTCCTCACGCTCCACCAGACCACGTCCCTCAAGAGTGGCCAGCAGGCGAAAAACCTTGTTTCGACTCAACCCAAGCCGCTCAGTCAGATTCGGGAGAGTTGCCGGCGGAACTTCATCGGCCAAGGCCTCAAGAAGATCAAGAGCCTTATCCACGGTCTGCACCGAATATGTACTTTTTTCTTTGGTCATGGCAGCCTGTGTTTACAAATTATTCAATGCCTGTTTTACAATTTGCAATTCAATTTTAAATATTTTTTAGCACGTCGTTTTATTTGTGTCAAGGGCATTTTTTTTACTCAAAACAGATGCCGATATTTTATCGCAATTCAAACAACTTATACATCAACACAAATACGCACACTTTTTTCAAATAGCGATACAGTCATATTAAAACAGAGTTTACAGTTTTTAGCGTAAAACCCAAACAAGCCTCTACAACCCATCAATTTCACAGGGATAATTTCTCGACAGCTCTTTACTAAAAAGTATATTAAATTTTTGCTAATTTTCAACATTTTAAACAATAAAATAGTTATCAGCCGGACAGTTTGCGACTAAGAGGATCTACAACCAAAACATATTTTCAGTTAAACAGGGATTGGATGGGACAGAAGAACAACCTATAAAGGAAAAGACAGAGGATTATAAATCTGAAATTTTCGCGTCAAACATTCTACCGATTTGGGCTCAATGGAATTTTATGGCAATCCCCTTGGCCCTGATCTTACTTGAAGGAAAAAACAGAAAGGTATCCCGCTCAACCCGAACCTCGGGCAAAACAACGGCATCAGCTCCGAGCCGATATGCTCGTTCACGCAGTGCATTATGGGCCCAGTCGTAGTCTTGGGGCGTAACCCCTTCTATATTGCCGATACGTTCGCTGCTGCACTCAAGAACCGCAATCTTCACATACGGCCTTTTTAGCTCATTCTGGTCCATAATTGGAGGATACAGTTCCGATACATTTCTGAATGTGGCGCACCCCGCCACAGAAAGAACCAAAAATATTGTCAGGAGAATACTGGCAATCGAGCAAACACCACCCTTTAAGCACCGGCCTTGTTTTTTAAAGTTCGCCATGAAATCCATTGGAAGCTCCTTTTCGGGAATACAGTTTAACTTCTTTTTCTGTCTTTACAAGAATGTTTTCTCCGTGCTAATATTTTCCGATTTTTACTCAAGATATTGCTGAAATACTTGTATTTTTCGTAAGGAGTCGAACATGTCGGGCCATAATAAATGGAGCACCATAAAGCACAAAAAAGGTGCTGCCGATGCCAAGCGGGGCAAGATTTTCACAAAGATCATTAAAGAGATTTCAGTTGCTGCCAAGCTTGGTGGTGGCGATCCAGCAGCCAATCCCAGGCTGCGTACTGCTATTGATAAGGCTAAGGGCGAGAACATGCCCAAAGATAATATCGAACGGGCAATTAAAAAGGGAACCGGCGGCATGGAGGGGGTTACCTACGAGGAGACTACCTACGAGGGATACGGGCCGAACGGGGTGGCAGTACTGGTAGAGGTAATGACCGACAACCGCAACCGTACTGTATCGGATGTCCGCAGCATATTCACCAAGTGCAACGGCAATATGGGTGAAACCGGCTGCGTTTCCTGGATATTCGACAAGAAGGGGCTGATCACCTACAGCAAAGCCACTGACTTCGAGAAGCTTTTTGAATGCGCCCTGGAAGCAGGCGCTGACGATGTGGTTGAAGAAGATGAACAAATTGAAGTGCTGACCGATCCTTCCGCTTTCATGGAGGTTCGTGAAACACTTGAGAAAGCCGGTTTCAAGCATGAGTCGGCGGAAATTACCATGATCCCGCAAACCATGGTAAAGTTGGAAGGAAAAGCTGCCGAGAGCATGCTGAAAATGATGGACCGACTGGAAGACAATGACGATGTACAGAACGTCTATGCGAATTTCGACATCTCTGCCGAAGAGATGGAAAAAATGATGTAACCCTTGGGGCGGGCTTGACCCGCCCTTTATTTTTGGACCCCTTCATATGAAAGTCTTAGGCATCGACCCCGGCTCACGCATCACCGGATACGGCATTATCCAGAAGCTTGGGAACCGTCTGCTCCACGTTGACAACGGTGCAATTTTCACTGATACATCCGGCGATTTTCCGCAGCGTCTGCACAAAATATATACCGGGCTTACCGAAGTGATCGAGCGTTACCAACCCGACGCAATGGCGATTGAACAGATCTTTTTCTCTAACAACGTCCAGAGCGCCCTTAAACTGGGACAGGCGCGCGGCGCAGCAATCGTGGCCGGAGTCAATGCCGGTCTCCCAGTTGCCGAATACACCGCTCTTCAGGTCAAGCAGGCCGTGGTCGGTCATGGCAAGGCCGCAAAGGAACAGGTACAGCAGATGGTAAAAATTCTTCTCAATCTCCCGGAAATCGCCCAGGCCGATGCCTCCGATGCCTTGGCAGTCGCGATCTGTCATGCAAACTCGGTTGCTCTCCGCACCGCGGGTAAAATCCGATGATTGCCCTGCTTACCGGCATTGTTGCCCACAAGGGACCGGACATGGTGATCCTGGACGTAGGTGGCGTCGGCTACCGGGTTCAGATTCCGTTCTCAACCTATTTCGATCTGCCGGATGAGGGGGGGAAAACCACACTCCACATCCATACCAATGTTAAAGAAGATGCCATAAATCTCTACGGGTTCCGCTCAGCAACGGAGAAATCGTTCTTTCAGCTGCTGCTCACTGTTTCCGGCGTCGGACCAAAGCTGGCGCGCGATATCCTCTCCAACTGTCAGGTCGCTGATCTAGCTTCAGCCCTGGTTCGCGGCGACATCGCCAGACTGTCCTCGATCCCCGGAATCGGCAAAAAAACTGCCGAACGACTGATCCTCGAGCTCAAAGACAAGGTAGCAAAACTTGATATTGCAGCATCCATCAAGGAAGGGGCAACGTCAACGCCAGCCGCGGGTATTCGCGATGATGTCTCTTCAGCGCTGATAAACCTTGGGTACAAAGAAGCGCAGGTGAACAAGGTCCTGAACGACCTGGAAATACCTGACGGTGCAGCCATGGAAACCGTCCTTAAACTGGCATTGAAACAACTAATGAAGTAAGCCCACCAGGTACCGACAATGGATCGAATAATCACCCCTGACATAACCGAAGACGACCTCTTCCTTGAGACAACACTCCGGCCTAAGGCCCTTGCCGAGTATATCGGCCAGGAAAAGGCAAAAGGAAACCTGAGGGTTTTCATTGATGCGGCCAGAAAACGGGGCGAGGCGCTTGATCATGTCCTGCTCTACGGCCCGCCCGGCTTGGGCAAGACAACCCTGGCCAACATTATTGCCTGCGAAATGGGGGTAAGCATCAAGTCGACCTCAGGCCCGGTGATAGAGCGCCCCGGCGACCTGGCAGCCATTCTCACCAATTTGGAACCGCATGATGTGCTCTTCATCGACGAGATCCACCGGCTCTCGCATGTGGTTGAGGAGATCCTTTATCCAGCCATGGAAGATTTCCAACTGGATATCATTATCGGACAGGGGCCGAGCGCCAGAACCATCAAGCTGGACCTCCCCAAATTCACCCTGGTCGGTGCCACCACCAGGGCAGGACTGCTTTCGTCGCCACTTCGCGACCGCTTCGGGGTCATATCCCGTCTCGAGTTCTACACCCAGGAAGAACTTGCCACTATTGTAACCCGATCGGCCAGGATTCTCGACATCCCGATAGTGCCGGAAGGGTCGCTGGAGCTTGCCCGCCGCTGCCGGGGGACCCCGAGGATCGCCAACCGACTGCTGCGAAGGGTTCGAGACTTTGCCCAGGTAAAAGGTGACGGCGTCATATCCATGCCGGTGGTGGATGATGCCCTGGCGTTGCTGGAGGTTGACCAGATGGGGTTCGACCACATGGATCGCACCATCCTGCTGACCATTATCGACAAGTTCGGCGGAGGCCCTGTTGGTCTTGATACCCTGTCGGCGGCAGTATGCGAAGAAAGCGGCACCATTGAAGATGTCATTGAACCCTTTCTTATCCAACAGGGGTTCCTTAATCGCACCCCGCGCGGCAGGGTCGCCACCCAGGCAGCATTTCTCCATTTCGGCCGACCGGCACCAACTTCATCCCAAGGGAGCATGTTCTGAGATGCAACTCATTCTCGACTTCCCGGTCAAACCACATTACGACTTTGCCAACTTTGTAGTCTGTAGCGGCAACGAAACGGCATTCCGTTTTACCCAGCGGCTGGTCTCCCCTGATGCGGAAGAGACCCTGCTCTACCTGCATGGCCCGGCCGGCTCCGGGAAAACCCACCTTCTGGAGGCTTGCGCCGCGGCAATCGGGAGACACCTGGACATTGCTGCGCCAGCACCAATATTTTCGTTCAAGGAGACTCCGGGGATGGCATCCAGCGCTATTGCCGCCCTTCTGCAGAGGCGCTTCCTGGAGGCGCCGGCGCTCCTCGTTGACGACCTCCATCTGGCACCACCCGACCAAACCATGAAGGGCGCGGTCTGGCAACTGTTCAACGACTTTCATGCCATGGGCAAGCCGATAGTCACAACAGGTCTCACCCCACCGAAGGAGCTTTCCAACCTGGATGACCACTTGGCGTCTCGTCTCTTATGGGGGCTGGTGGCGCGAGTCGATGTTTCTGACGATGAATCGCGGCAGATGATCATCAAAAAACTGGCTGCAGACCGCCAAGTCACCTTCCCTGACGATGTCAGCGAATTCCTGCTCCGCCAGCTTCCCAGAGACATTCCTACTCTTATCGGAACCCTGGACCGCATCATCCGCCATGCCATTGCTACGGCCCGCAAGGTGACCCCACGGCTGGCAGCCGAGGTGCTGAATAATAAGGGCGACCAACAATGAGAATCCTGCTCCATATCTGTTGTGCCCCCTGTTCAATCGTCCCGTTGCAATCACTCAAGGCCGAAGGCCATGACGTAACCGGCTTCTTTTTCAACCACAACATCCACCCCTACCAGGAATACAAGCGCCGCCTCGATGCCGTCAAAGAGTATGCAGCCATGGTTGATCTAGAAATGACTATCATGGATAACTACCTTGTTGAGGAGTTTCTTGCTGCTGTTGCCGGAGATCCGGCAAACCGCTGCAGCTACTGCTATGCATCCCGGCTTGCAGTCGCGGCCCGCACGGCAGCAGAACAGGGATTCGACGCCTTCACCTCATCGCTCCTATACAGCCGCTACCAGCGTCACGACGAGATCCGTAAAACAGGAGAAGACCTGGCAATGCAACATGGCATCGCCTTTCATTACGACGACTACCGTACCGGCTGGCAGGAAGGGATCCGGATTTCCAAGGAACTGGGGCTCTATCGCCAGCAGTACTGCGGATGCATCTATTCTGAAAAGGATCGTTACTGGAAACCATGATACCAGGTCTTGGCAAATCCCTCATTGTCATCGGCCTTCTGATCGCCCTTGTCGGCGTCCTGCTCACTATTGCCGGAAAGCTCCCCTGGATTGGTCGTCTCCCGGGAGACCTCTATATCAAAAAAGAAAATTTCACCTTCTATTTCCCTCTGGCAACAAGCATCATTGTTTCCCTTATCCTCTCATTCATCCTCTGGCTTTTGAGAAAATAGTCATAAAACACTATCTGTCTTGTCATGACGTGATTTCCTGTTACCTTTTAATCTGTTGATATCCTCAATTAAAGGAGTGAATCATGTTTGAACTTCTCGAAAAGGCGTTTCTGTCTGGGCTTGGCGCAATAGCAATGACTCAGAAAATGGGGGAAGAGCTCGTCAAGGACTTGAAAGACAAGTACAAGATGAGCGAGGAAGAAGGAAAAGCGTTCTTGGATAAAATGCAAACCATGGCCAAAGAGAGCAGGCAAAAAGTCAGCGACCTGGCAGATCAGGAGGTCAAGAAAACGATTGAAAGAATCGGCCTTGTATCAAAAGACGATTACGATCGGCTGCTGAAGCGCATAGAAGAGCTGGAGAACCGCCAGTAAGGAGAGTTGGCACTACCGAATGCTCAATATTATCCAGCTCAATCGAAATATCAGGACCATCAGGCGTTACCGGCAGATCAGCCGTATTCTTTTCAAATACGGGTTCGATCATATTCTGGAATACCTCAACATTCCAAGCAGGTTGGCCCGAGGGAGACGCCTGTTCAGGCAACAGGAAGCCAAGATCGCCACCCTTTCGCCGGCTGAGCGAATGAGGCTTGTTTTGGAGGAACTGGGGCCGACGTTTATAAAGCTCGGCCAGATCCTTTCCACCCGCCCGGACGTGATCCCTCGCCAGTTCGTCAATGAATTTGCAAAACTGCAGGATATGGTGCCAGCATTCAGCATTGACGATGTGCGCAGCCAGGTTCGCCATGAACTTCACGGCGAAATAGAAGAACTGTTCTCGTCATTCGACATTGAGCCGATCGCCGCCGCCTCCATCGCCCAGGTCCACAGGGCTACGATGCTGACAGGTGAGAACGTTGTTGTCAAAATAAGGCGACCCAACATTGAAGAACAAGTTGAGACCGATATCGATGCGCTGTTCTGGCTGGCGCAGCTTATCGAGCGCCATATTGCCAACAAGGAGGTGTACGAACCTGTTGCCCTGGTAAGAGAGTTTGCCCGGACCATCCGCCGGGAGATGGACTTTACCAGAGAAGGCCACACCATTGAAAAAATCGCCGCAAACTTTACCGGCGATCCTACAATGTATTTCCCTAAAGTCTACTGGAATGCATCCTCGCGGGGCATCTTAACGCTTGAATTCATTGATGGAATAAAGGTTTCTGAGCATGAAGCGCTTGCCAATGTCGGGATGGATCTGCAGGAAATTGCTCGTCGCGGGGCAAACGCAATAATCAAGATGGTACTGGAAGACGGTTTTTTCCATGGAGATCCTCACCCGGGAAATGTGTTCATCATGCCCGGCAATGTCATCTGCCTGCTGGATTACGGCATGGTTGGCCGGCTCGATGAACAGCTGAAAAATTACCTGCTTGACGTTCTTGTCGCCATAATCAGAAAAGATGTCGATGAGGTCATTGACCTGCTGCTCCAGTCTGGAGACATCGCAGACACCTTGAACACAAGGCACCTGCGCCGAGACATTTCCGAATTTATCGATAGCTATTATGAAATACCGCTTCGCGAAATAGAAGTTGGCAGGATGTTTTCAGAGTTCATAGAGGTTGCCACAACCCATCAGATCAAGTTCCAGGCAGACCTGATGCTGCTTTCCAAAACACTGATCACCGTCGAAGGCATGGGGCGTGAACTAGACCCTGGTTTTGACATGGTCGAATACCTGCGACCGTTCATCGAAAAAGCTATTAAAGCTCGCATCTCTCCTCGCAATATCGAAGCATTCTTCAAAGAGAATCTCAAGCCATACCTGAAATTGGCCCGTACTATCCCCAGAGACGTAAGAAATTTTCTTGCCAGAGTCAATCGCAACAACTTCAAGATAGACCTTGAGCATCGTGGACTGGACCGGCTCATTGCCGAATTGGACAAGTCGATAAACCGCCTCTCTTCAAGCCTGATCATTGCAGCATTGATCGTCGGGTCTTCTATTGTCATGCAGATCGACAAAGGCCCGAAGCTCATGGGGTTTCCTCTTTTTGCCTTCATGGGTTATTCGATTGCCGGAATGATCGGCTTTCTTTGGCTGATCGCCATCATACGTTCAGGCAGACTTTAACTCGCCGTTATTCCGAATCCTTCCTTTTACAGACCGCAACACTCCGGACTGTCCAGTTTTTTCTTTATTTATGGCGACATGATGATCTATAAACAATGCATTGTTCGCAATGAATGGAGATAAAATGCAGGATCCGGCCAAGAACATCCTCCCAGCACCTGAAAAACGAAAAAGACGGCGGGAATGGCTCATCATTATTGTCTCGCTGGTACTTATACTTGCTTTCACCTATTCAGAGATTCATCTTTCCAAGCTGAGCTCAGATGCGCCATTCAGCAGCAATATCCTGATATTCGGCATCATCAACATTGTAATTTTACTAATAATTCTGCTTATTTACCTCGTAGCAAGAAATGTAGCCAAACTCTTCCTTGAGCGAAAGCAAAATGTCCTCGGCGCAAAACTACGGACAAAGCTGGTCATCGCCTTTGTCGGCCTGTCACTGGTACCGACCATGATGCTGTTCTTCGTTTCGGCCGGATTTATCACCAACAGCATCCAGAACTGGTTCAACACTCAGGTAGAGACATCGCTCAGCGAGTCGATGGAAGTTGCCCAAACCTACTACAAGACGTCCGCTGCAAATGCACTCTATTATGCCAAACAGATAAGCTCGCAAATCAGACAACAGAAACTGCTGAATGATGAAAACCTGCCGTTACTCAAAGAGCTGATTCGCAACAAGCAAAAGGAATACAACCTCGGCGTAGTAGAGGTCTATTCAGCTCAAAGAGAGGAACTGTCACGCGCAACCAACAGCCGTCTGCCCATTGGGGAATTCACTAATCCATCTTCCGAAGATATCAGCGTCGGCCTGCAAGGGAAAGAATTGACCCGTATAAATGCCATCGGCAAAGCGGACCTGATACGGGGCATTGTCCCGGTGTACTCGACGTGGAATCAACGGGATGTGGTCGGGGTCGTAGTAGTTAATTATTACGTTCCCTACTCTCTGGTTAGCAAAATGAAGGAGATCACTAACTCTTACAACGAGTTCAGACAACTAAAAATCCTGAAAAACCCGATCACCACCGGCTACATTCTCACACTGTTCCTGATAACCATGGTAATCGTTTTTCTTGCCGTATGGTTTGGCATATACCTGGCTAAAAACCTGACAAATCCGATACAGGAACTGGCGAGGGCAACAAGAGAGGTTGCCGAAGGGAATCTGGATGTCCATCTAGGAGAAGTGCGCAATGATGAAATAGGAATGCTTATTGATGCCTTCAATAAAATGACCGATGATTTACGCATTAATCAACAGCAGTTGAAGGCAACAACAGACGAAGTTATCAGAAGCAACCAGGAGCTGGAGCAACGGCGTCTGTACATGGAAACCGTTTTGAGAAATGTCACGGCAGGGGTCATTTCTGTAGATAAAGAAGGGAACATAATCACCATCAACAACTCGGCGCAAAGGCTGCTGAACGTTAATGCCCCTGCAGTCTCCGGCAAGAACTTCCGAGAGGTTCTCAAGCCGGTCTATCTGGATATTGTAAAAGATATGCTTAGAGATCTGGTGATCACCAAAAAGGGCGGGGTGAGAAAACAGGTTACTATACCGATGAACGAGGGCCAGATAACCTTACTGATCAGTCTTTCGATCCTGCGCGACGATAGTGACGAATTCATCGGGACAGTTGTGGTTTTCGATGACATGACCCAACTGATAAAAGCCCAGCGCATGGCGGCTTGGCGTGAAGTAGCCCGCAGAATTGCTCATGAAATCAAAAACCCTCTCACCCCAATACAACTATCTGCGCAAAGGCTTCGCAAACGTTATCTGGAGCGTTTCAACGAAAACGAGACCATCTTCGACGAATGTACTCAGATGATTATCAAATCAGTTGATGAGCTGAAAACTCTGGTCAACGAGTTTTCCAGCTTTGCCCGAATGCCGGCCTCGCACCCCACAATTAACAATCTAAACGACCTGATAACTGAATCAATGACCCTTTACGACCAAGCACATAAGGCTATATCATTTACCTTCAAGCAGGACCAGTCACTGCCACCATTTCTGTTTGATCGAGACCAGATCAAGCGTGTATTCATAAACCTGCTTGATAATGCGGTAACGGCAGTCGGTGACTCCGGGGAAATTCTCATAGAGAGCAGTTACAATAAGGATTTGCATATCGCAGTGTGTACCTTCGCGGATACCGGCCACGGCATTGAGCCTGCTGACCGTGACCGGTTGTTTGAGCCGTATTTTTCAACCAAGAAATCAGGTACCGGCCTTGGCCTCGCCATAGTTAACACCATAATATCTGACCACAACGGTTTCATCAGGGTTAAGGACAATTCGCCGAAGGGCACCAAATTTATCATCGAACTGCCGGTAATATTCTCTTAGGCAGGGCTGACATTCGCTAGATAATACTCACAAAGAAAGCAAAACGCCCCGCTCCTCAAAAAAAGAACAGGGCGTTTCGGTAATTAATTCCTAGCAAGCTCAATTAATTGTTATAGAACTCCCAGCACTGGCATTGTTGTTCTCGTCTGATTCTAGCACTACGTTATAAGGATCCACAATCGCTCCGATGTAGTAAGACCCTCTTTTACCTACGGGAATCGTACCATAGGTATCTACGACCTGTTCCGTACCAGCACGCATTTCGTACTTTGGGACCCCCCGCCCAATGTATGTATCATTTTCTGTTATGATACTATCGTCAGAAAGATAGAGCCTAACCTCATAGTTGCCTCCAGCTTTTGACTGCCCCTGATTCTTCACCGTAAATGGTACTAAGATAACCTGGCCTGCATTTGCGGCTAAAGGTGGGTTACTATTGGATATTACAAGATCGGGATAAACGCGTGTAATAGCTATCTGACTTACGGCACTGACATTATTAATCTCGTTAGATTCTGCCACATAGTTAGCATCATCCGCAATCACCCCAATGTAGTAAGTCCCACTAGGGACTACTGGAATAGTTACCCCTAAGGGCAAGATCCGTTCCTCTCCAGGAGCAAGGTTGAAGTTTGGAAACGCGAACCCAATGCGTCTATCTGCAGTAGTAATGAGGTTATCATCTGAAAGGTAGATCCCCACTGGTCGGCTTGCGGTTTCTGCGCGTAACTGTCCCTGGTTCTTCAATGCGACAGTAAAATAAATAGACTGCTCGGTATTTGCAGTTGCTGGGGGTGGGGTGGGCATAGATGGTATGATTAGATCAACACCATATGAGAGCAGTTCTGCAGAGCTTAAAGCTTTATAAAAAGGCATGCCCTCATTATCTCCTCCTACAATAAGCACCCTGCCATCAGACAATAACGTAGAGGTATGGCCAACTCTTCCTGTTTCCAGGAGGCCATCCAACAGCTGAAAAGAATTGTTAGAAGGGTCATAGATTTCAACCGTCCTACTGAAACTCCCGTTAACTAAGCCGCCAATAAGAAGCGTTTTACCACAGCCAACCGTGGTCGAAGTATGCCCGGAGCGCGGGGAAGTCAAGAAATTCCCAATGCTAAACGCTGATGTCGCGGGATCGTAAATCTCCGAAGTACTCAGATTGCTTACGCCATTGTTACCACCAGTGATCAGCACCTTGCCATTAGCAAGCAGGGTAGCAGCGTGACCGGTACGAGAAGATAGCAAGTAAAGATTGGCGAATGAGCCATTATCATGTTCCGCCGGACTTGTAGGATTAGAGTCAGGCGTATACAATTGAGCGTCGTTGGTAACCGTAAGGTCTGAAGTCCTCCCCCCGGCAAGTAGGACTTTGCCGTTATTGAGCAATGTTGCCGTATGTTCTTGTTGCGAAAATCCATTCAATGTCCAAACATATATAAATGTGCGACTGACAGGATCATACGTCTGTGAAAATCCATAATCCCCCCGCACTAAAACTCTGCCATTTTGCAGTAGTGTTGCAGTATTGAGAGTTATTCCGTTTGCCATGGAACCAACCGGTGTGAATTGCCCGGTGCTTGGGTCATAGAGTTCGGCAGTAGAATTGCCTTCTCCGCCGGCTATCAGTACAGTTCCATCATTGAGAAGAGTTGCCGTGTGGTTTCTACGCGGGGAGTTCATTGTTCCTGTTTCAGAAAAGAAACCCGTCAAAGGGTCAAAGATTTCAGCAGTTGCCTGAGGCATGCCGAGACGGTCCTTGCCGCCAGTAACCAGAACTTTATTGTTCTTCAACAAGGTTGCTGTATGACCTGAACGTTGATACTGCATACTGCCCGGCGACTGTGTTATAACGTCAAGCGCCAAGGCAGGACGGCCAACCATACATAACAACACAAAAAACATAACTGCCGATATCACAACTAAATCAAATCTTACAGTAATCCACTTCCTTTCAACATCCTTTGTTTTCATATGCTCCCCTTTTAAATAAATTATTCATTTCGAAGGACATAGAAGATATTGATTAAACCGATTTGGCCTTCGGCTACCAATATATACATCCCCGAAAAGAACATTGAATTAATGAATACAAAAAACAAGTAAGCTAAACAAACCAATAAGCCTTTAACTTTTAGCAACCAAAACTACTTTAAATTATTACATTTTTCAATTTCGAAAAACGGAATGTTTTACATAGGGATACCCCTATCAACTTAATAATCAAATTTTAATTAATTTAAATCTGAAACTGCGTACACTAGCAATTCTAATGCATTAAAACATTAAGCGCGGCGCTCTTGGTAACCTTGTAGCCTTGGAAACAGGCACCATGACCATATATCACAGTGTCAACATGGATAAC